>CAUGKZ010000001.1 GCA_959600065.1 uncultured Kroppenstedtia sp.
CCCGCATCCGTTCCACACCCGTCTCAGACTTGGGATCCGCTACCAAAATGCAGGTTGCTTTTCCTCCGCCACGCCCCACCCGTCCACGAAGTTGATGGAGTTGGGCCAATCCAAAACGGTCTGCGTCATCAATCACCATCATTGTCGCATTGGGAACATTCACCCCCACCTCCACCACGGTGGTGGAGACGAGCACCTGGATTTGGTTGTCGGAAAAACTTTGCATCACTTCATCTTTCTCTGTCGCTGACATGCGGCCATGTAACAGACCAACTCGAATCGGTGCAAGGGCGATAGCAATTTCTTCAAAGACATCTTGGGCGTTTTGCAGATCCACCTTTTCGGATTCTTCGATGAGTGGACAAATCACATAGGCTTGCTGTCCTCGCTGGCAGGTCTTGCCGATCAAGTCGACTACGCGTCTCCAGACATCCCGCTTAACCCAAAAGGTTTCCACCGGTTGCCGACCTGCCGGCATTTCGTCGATGGTGGATATATCCATGTCCCCGTAGGCAGTGATCGCCAGCGTGCGGGGAATCGGGGTGGCCGTCATATGGAGGACATCCGGTGATTCCCCTTTTTCTCGTAAAACACTGCGCTGACGCACTCCGAAACGGTGCTGTTCATCGGTAATCACCAGCCCCAGGTTGTGATAATAAACATTTTCCTGGATCAGCGCATGAGTTCCTACTACCAGATCGACCAACCCCATCTGGATGCGGGATAGGACATCCCTTTTTTCCCGGGCAGTCATGTTTCCTGTCAACAATTCCAGTTGGACTCCCATCGGCGCCAGGATTTCCTTCAGGGACCGAAGATGCTGCTCCGCCAAAATCTCCGTCGGCACCATTAGCGCTCCCTGGTAACCGCTTAACCAATTGGCATACAGGACGATTGCCGCCACTACCGTTTTCCCTGAACCGACATCCCCTTGCAACAATCGGTTCATGCGGCTGTCGGTTTCCATATCCGCTAGGATTTCCTCCACCACCCGTCGCTGGGCCCTCGTTAGAGGGAAGGGAAGCTTTTCGATGAGAGCTTCTAATCTCTCCCGGTCCAAGCGGTGGGAAATCCCCTGGTCCCTTTGCTTTTGTTGTCTACGGTGCCAGAGAAGCCTTAGCTCATAGAGGAACAATTCTTCATACACCATTCGCCTGCGTGCTTGCTTCCCATCATCTCTTCCCTTAGGAAAATGAAGGATATACATGGCTTTGGCCCTGTCAAGAAGTCGATAGCGTCGCCGAATCTCTTCCGGCAAGATCTCCTCGATCTCCCGTCCAAAAGCGACAAAAGCCTGATAGATGGTCCGGCGCAACCAGGAAACCGGGATGGAGCCAGTCACAGAATAGACCGGTTCCATCCGATCGGCCCTGCCTTTGCTTTCGTCACCGATCCAAGAGCGGTCAGCAGTTAATTGCAATCGGTGGGCATCCCAGGTTCCAGAGACAATGATTTTGAGACCGGGCTTCAATTTTTTCTTTAGAAAGGGCTGATTAAACCAGACCACTCCCACATGGACCCCGTTCACTTCGATGCGGACAGTCAGCCTGGATTTTTTCTTGCCGTACCACCGGATACTGGGAGGCCCGTACACAACCCCCTCCAAAGTCGCTTTGTCCTCATGAACTGCTTTGCTGATATCGATGACTCGAAAATCGTCATACCGATATGGAAAATAGCTAAGCAGATCAGCCACGGTCCGAATCCCCAATTTTTCTAGATCTTCGGCCCGTTTTGGCCCCACACCTGGCACCTCTGTCACAGATCTCAGGTTCAAATCCATCTCACTCGGCTGGCGTCCCGAAGATCCGTTGCTCATGGGCACGACCCGTCGGGGTTGCCGCCAACCCTCCCAATGCAGTCTCTCTCAAGCTGGCAGGCATATCCCGTCCGATCCGGTACATGGCTCCGATCACCTCATCAGTGGGAATCACACTCTTCACACCGGCCATCGCCATATCCGCTGCCACCATAGCGATCGCTCCTCCCATAGCGTTTCGCTTCACACAAGGGGCTTCCACCAATCCCGCCACCGGGTCACAGACCAGGCCCAACATGTTTTTGAGAGCGATCGCCACTGCCTCTGCCGACTGGGAAGGAGAACCTCCCGCCATTTCCACCATCGCCGCCGCACTCATGGCTGTGGCAGAACCCACTTCCGCCTGACAGCCCCCTGCTGCTCCGGAAATAAAGGCATTATTTGCGATGCAGTATCCGATCGCACCACTGACGAAGAGTCCTCGCACCATTGTCTCCCGATCGGAGTTCAGCCGCTCCGCTGCAGTGAAAATACACCCAGGCAGGATTCCACAGGCACCAGCGGTCGGTGTCGCCACTACCGTCCCCATCGCGGCATTCACCTCGGAGACGGCCATGGACCGGGATACGACATCCAGGGCATCTGTCCCGGAGAGAAGGACCGGTGCTTCATTCATATAAGTCCGGATTTTCACAGCATCTCCCCCGGTGAGGCCGCTATGGGATTTCGTCTGTTCATTCAATCCCTTGTGGACAGCCTTTTCCATCACGTCCAGGTTTTTTCCCATCTGTTCAAACACAGCTTGCCTGCTTTTATTAAAGGTTTCCATTTCTTTTTGGATCATAATTTCGGAGATCGGCATCTGTTCCGATTCCGCCAGTTCCACCAATTCCGCCACTGAACGAAAGTTCATCTGCCTCCACCCCCCCAAATCTATCTATCATTGGAAAATCTACCGATCATGCTTAACTTTGAAATGGAACAAAATCGTTTTTTTCCCAGCCTCTCCCGCCATTTTAACACACCGAACCTCTCTACATGAACAACCGGCAAAAACAGCCGCCGTCTAAAAAACGGCGGCCTTTTGCCGGTCGATCCTTCCAAAGGTTTAAAGCACAGTTACTCCGGTGATATCCTCCAGGGATAAGATCTCCTGTTGAATCGGGTCCTCCACGTGCTGATCGGTTTCGATGATCATCAGCGCTTCCAAACCCTTCTCTTTTCGGGATACCTGCATATAACCGATGTTAATCTGGTGATTGGCCAGGACAGTCGCCACCTTGGCCACCGCACCATATCGGTCATGATGTGTCACCAGCAGCGCAGGGGCACTTCCAGAAAGGCTCAATTCAAAACCATTCAACTCCACGATTTCCATCTTGCCGCCGCCAATGGAGATTCCCGTCACTCCCAGATCCCCCTGATCATCCTCCAGATGAAGGTGGGCTGTATTGGGATGATCCGCCCCCTCTTCCGATTCAATGAAGGTGATCTCCACCCCTGACTCCCGGGCCATCTCCAAGGCCTGCACCATCCGTTCGTCATCGGTGTCAAAATCCAACAATCCCCCGACCAAGGCAACATCCGTCCCGTGTCCCCGATACGTCTTGGCAAAGGATCCGTACAAGGTGATGGTTACCCGTCGGGGCAACCGTCCGAACAGAGAACGGGCCGCCCTTCCGATCCGCGCCGCACCTGCGGTATGCGAACTGGAGGGCCCAATCATAATAGGACCGATAATATCAAAAACAGACCGAAATTTCATACGGGTTCCCTCCTCGCCCATACCCGGTCGCCTGCGGATTCGCCGGGTTCAGGATGTTTTGGGTAAGCAGACCACAGCGATCGTTCCCGGACCCACATGGGCCCCGATCACCGGACCGATCTCTGTGTACTCCACATGGTCCACTCGAAACGTCTCTTGGAGGCGTTCAGCCCACTGATCCGCTTCCTCCCGATTGTCTGTATACAATACGGAGACATCCTTTGCCCCCTCCGGCATGTTTTCCTGTAACATATCGAAGATACGGGAGATCGCCTTTCCCTTTCCCCGCACTTTGTCCACAGGAAAAACTTCTCCCTCGGGGTTGATGGACAGGATCGGCTTAATATTGAGCAATGAACCGACCACAGCGGATGCTTTCCCGATGCGTCCGCCTTTCTGCAGATACTCTAAGGTATCAACTAGGAAGAAAACCTGTTCCTCCTCGATGAGCCGGTTGGCGATCGCCACACACTCATCCAGGGATTTTCCTTCCTTGGCTGCCCGGGCCACCTCGACCACGATCATCCCGATGGCATAAGAGGCCTTTTTCGAATCGATCACCGTCACCTTGAGCTCATCTTCCACCATGGATTGGGCCAGCAAGGCAGACTGATAGGTTCCACTGAAAGCGGAAGAGAGATGGATGGACAGGATGTCCACATTCACATCCTTGGCCGCTTCCCGGTATGCTTCTACAAAGTCGATGGGAGAAGGCTGGGATGTGGTCGGCATCTCATCGCTTTCCTTAAGGCGGGCATAAAACTCAGACGGCGTGATGGTTACACCGTCCACATAGGATTCACCAGACAAATGCACTTTTAGCGGAACAACCGCGATCCCCAACTCCTCGATGAGATGCTTGGGAATATCCGCTGTGCTGTCCGTGATCACCTGCACTTTTGACATTCGGGCACCTCCACTGATCTTGTTATTCCACGGAGAATAAGAAATAGTAGAGGGGTTGTCCTCCGTAGTGAACCTCGCATTCCACGTCAGGATAATTCTGCGCGAGGAAATGGGTCAACTCTTGTACTTGGTTCGGGGTCACGTCTTCCCCGTAAAGAAGAGTGACCATATCCCCACCATGGGTGAGCATCCGGGTGAGGAGATCCCGAGAGGTTGCCAGCAGGTCTGCACCGACCGTTTCAATCCGGCCTTCCCAGATGCCGAGAAAATCCCCCTCTTGGATGTTTCCACCTTCATACTGGGAGTCCCGAACCGCGTAGGTAACTTCACCGGAAGAGACATCCCCGACGCTCTCCATCATACGTTTTTGGTTCAGATCCGCATTCGCTTCTTCATTGAAGGAAAGAAGAGCTGCCAAACCTTGGGGAATATTCCGGGTCGGCAGAACTGTCACCGGAACCTCCACTAGTTCCGTCACCTGTTCCGCAGTCATAATGATATTTTTGTTGTTAGGAAGTATGAAAACATGTTCTGCAGGAATCTCCCGAACAGCCTGAACCATCTCCTCCGTGCTGGGATTCATGGTTTGACCGCCCTGAATGACCACATCGACACCCAGGCTCCGAAAAATCTCCGAAATTCCGTCTCCGCTGGCCACCGCCACCAACCCATAACGTTTTTTCTCTGAAACGGAGGCCAGTTCCCCTGACTCTTGGTGTTCCGTATCGAGAATTGTGGCGTGTTGCTCCCGCATGTTGTCAATCTTGATCCGGGTCAACTCCCCATAACGCTGGGCATAAGTCAAGGTGTCTCCTGGTTGCTCGGCGTGGATGTGAACCTTGACCAGATCATCATCGGCGACGACCAGAAGGGAGTCGCCAAACCTGGCCATATCCCTGCGAAACTGCTCTTCTGAGAAAGGAGTTTCCAATAACTTGTCCGGTTTCAATTGAACAATAAATTCCGTGCAATACCCATGTTCAATATCCCCGGTTTCAAAATGGGATTGGGCACTCTGCCGGTGGGCAATCTCTCCGAGACGATTTAAATCGACAGATTCTCCGTCTGCATCGGTCATTGTGTAGGAGACTTCCTCACCGGTCAGTGCTGCCAGAAATCCTTCATAGATCCGAACAAGCCCCTGTCCCCCTGCATCGACCACGCCGGCCTGGGCCAGAACCGGGAGCTGTTCCGGGGTGCGTTGGAGAGCGCTTCGGGATTCCTTCAGAACCCTCTCCATCAACTCTGCCAAGTTTTCCGTTCGGTGAGCTGTTCGAACCGCCATCTCAGCGGCTTCCCGGGCCACGGTCAGTACCGTTCCCTCCACCGGCTTGATCACTGCCTTGTATGCCGTGTCCACACCACGCTTCAAGCCCTCGACAAACTCCCGGGAAGTTAAAATCTCCTGGTCAGCCACTCCTTTCGCAAAACCGCGAAACAATTGGGAGAGGATCACGCCAGAGTTTCCCCGGGCTCCCATGAGTAAGCCCTTGGAAAGCGCTTCCGCCAACTTCCCAACGTGGGCATTGGAAGCCGCTTCCCTTTCCAGCTCCTTTACACCGGAAGTTAGTGTCAGGTTCATATTGGTGCCGGTGTCTCCATCCGGGACCGGGAACACATTGAGCGCGTTCACTTGATCCACGCTCCCGTTGAGTCTCTTCGCTCCCGCCCGAACCATATCCAAAAACATCTGTGAATCAATCACTCGTACCAACAGTGGTCCCCCTTACTCTTCGCTCACCAACCGGACCCCTTGCACAAACACATTCACCCGGCTCACTTGGAGCCCCACCATCTGGTCCAGGGTGTATTTCACCTTGGATTGCACATTGTGGGCCACCTCGGAAATTTTGGTTCCGTATCCCACAATAATATGCATATCGATCTCCATCTGGCCCTGTTCCTCCCGGACCTCGACTCCCTTGCTAAGGTTTTCCTTGCCTAGGAGTTCCGCGATGCCGTCTTTCAATTGGCTACGGGAAGCCATTCCCACCAGACCATAACAATCCATGGCTGCAACGCCGGCGATGGTTGCGATCACATCATTGGATACTTCGATCTCTCCATAATGAGTGGATACATCCAAAGTCATGTCAAATTCCTCCCAAGCGGGTTCCATGCTCAGGCTTATTGTACAACAACCTCTGTCAGAAAAAAAGCAGACAAAACCATCTTACTCAAGGGGGAGGCTTCTTGCAAGGGAATAGTTCCTGTGCTAAAATGGTGAGGTATTTTGTTGCCCGGAGTAGTCCGCGGATTCCGGCATCCGGATCCGGGACCGGCGGGCCAGACCCGGCCCAACAGATTTTCAATTCGTTCTCCCAGACAGGACAGGAGGTGGGGAACATGGCACGTCGTTGCTATATCACCGGCAAAGAGGGGCGTACCGGTAACCAGGTCAGCCACTCACACCGGAAATCCCGTCGCAAATGGGGGGCCAACGTCCAAAAAGTTCGCATCTTGGTCGATGGCAAACCCAAACGCGTCTATGTGAGCACCAAAGCTCTCAAATCGGGTAAAGTGACCCGCGCCTAATTGGCGGTTTTTAACAAAGAAGCACCCTGCAGGGTGCTTCTTTGCTTTATTCACGGTTCAAAGTCACTAGTGGTACCTCTACTTACTTTCTTTAGTAGTAGATTCAGCCTTAAGGTACTTTTGGAACTTTTCAGGATAATCATCAGCGAACTCTGAATTCTTGTCTACTTTTAAATATCCTTGCTTTAATAGAGCTATAGCAATGTCCTCTTTATTATGATAAATAAATCCCGGAGTTGGCCCTCCTTTTTCTGGGGAATCCACGAATTTGGCGGTTACTTTGTAGTCATATTCATTTCCCAAAAAACTCATGATTTTTCGTGGTATTCGCATCTGCTCTTCTCTTTGTTTTATCTCTGGAAGCTCTACCATGATTAATTCCACTGATTTTATTAGATTTATTCCCCCCCCTTCCCATTGAAACACTGTAACACTTAATTTTTTGCTACCCACACTAAGACCATGATTAATACCTCCAACCTTCCCTGAAAAGCTCTCTTCTGACTGACATCCAGCAAAAATGAAACTGATCAATAAAAACAAAGCACCATACCGCACCATAGACTCCTCCTTTGTGTAAAAATACCGCTACCTATAGCATATCTTCCGTATTCCCATTTATAAAGATATTTTCAATATATTACTCTGTTTTGGAAATAGGTTTACTTTACTGAATAGTTCGTGCTATAATTTACATGCATTTACAATACTGTGTTATTGTACATGCTATTTTTTTTTATGGAGGGATTTTTCTTGAGGAAATCGGTCAGTTTCTTGTTAGCGTGTTTCTTGGTACTCTCCCTTTTCTCTCCCGTAGCGGCCCAAAGTGGACAATCCCAAAGTGAGTTTGAGATTCAAAGCATCAACGGGGTCGTCAAAAACCATGAATTTAAGGACGTTGATTCCAGTGCGAATTTGCAAAACATACAATTATCCCAGACAGATGGATCGGCTCAAATTCAAGGGAAATTGACTTACAAAGGCCGTACTTACGATCTGTCTTTGACTGGGAATCTTTATCCTGCTACTGGCAAAGGAGCCTACGATAAAAAACTGGTTCTCGGCGAACTTAAAGGAACCAAGGATTTTAATGTACTACAATTGTGGGTCGAAAAACAGAACAAGGGGACTGTTCTCTTAAAAGAAAACCGTAGTTTGGAAGGCAAAACTATCTTGTCTTTAATTTTGGAGCATAAGAAAAGTGGAGAACGGGTCATTCTTCAAAAAGCCCTTCCTGATCAAGAGTTTACTCAGCTTTTCAGTGGTGCCCAACAGCAAGTCAAAAATCACCGAATGAAAGCCAATGAAGTCAGAGAAAAAATTGTCAACCTCATGTATATCAGCCGTAAATCCGATTTTTCAAAAATCGAAGACTCCATGGATTTCAAAATGACTGGAAAAGTGGATTCAAAAGGAAAACTCTCCGTAGAAAAACCCATTTCCATTCAAGCTGATGGTTGGACCGATATTAATGTCTCCCAAAAAGAGCTTCTTCGGTTGCTTAATGATTTAAAGGACTCTCGCCGTTATCCGAACGGTGTTCAGCTTTCCAACTATGATATCCCCGAAAGTCTATTCAAGGGATCTGGCTGGAAAAGATACCATTACATCAATTCAGAGCCGTATGGTGCCTATAATGCTAGAAGTGAAGACTATTTTTACTCCACTATTACCCAATTTTCCTACTTGAACCTCATAGCTCGCTTCAATGATGCACTTCAGGGATTTGAATCACAAACGGAAATCAATCATGGGTTGGCGCTGGAATATAACCATTTAACCGGTCAACTTCAGGTTGTATACTATGACACGGGTTTAATATTGGAGGATTTACAGATAGCCCATGGCGCATTGGAAGGAGATAATGTCTATATCAATCAACAAGTGAATGGGGTATTGTGGGAGGATCCAGACTTAGTAGCATTCGTTTGGGGATTGATTCCGTATGCAGATACAGGTTACGACATATGGGATAGCTTGAGTGGCCAGGAACTCCTAGCATTTGGTCAAGTCCATAGTTTTCAAGCGACCCCTGAAGATCAACGATTAGTTAATAACGGTAAAGTATATCGCACCATTTCAAGTGATTTTACGGGATATACGATGAGATATGAAAAACACTGGGGAGGTGTACGGGGGCAAATCTATGGTTACCCCAATATTGACTCAGTGACTTGGAGCTTTCAGTATACCGCTTCAATCAATTAATGATAAAAGACCCGCTTAAGCGGGTCTTCAAGCGTCGTTAAAATCTCGACAGCCTGCAAAGAAGCACCCTGCAGGGTGCTTCTTTGCTTTTCTTTTACGGATGTCCACTTTCCATTTTTGCATTCAGTCCGTACTTGCGGGCGATCCGCTTCACCTGCTCCCTGTAGGGGGCAGCGGCTTCTCCCCGGACCATCTCGATATAGCTGGTATAGCCCTTGATATATTCCCAGAAGTTCGGGTGATTATGGATGTTCTGCCCTTCCAGTCCATTTTGTTCCACCTGGTGCAGGAGAGCCCGAAAAGCGCGCAATTCGCCACGGTTGAGATTGGGTTTTGCATTGACGGTGATCCCGGTGACCGCCTGTCTTCGGGAGCTGCGAAGAACCCTAGTTTTCTCCTCATTCACCTCAAATCCTTCATACCGGACAATCCCCCGGGCCGTTCCTAGCAATGCCCCGATCTGCTTTACCCCGGAAGGCCAACAGGAAAAGGTGAGGTCATCAGCATAGCGAGTGTATGAAAAACCATGGGAATCTGCCAAACCTAACAACCGTTCATCCAATCGACGGCACAGGAGATTGGTGATCGCCGGACTGGTGGAGGCTCCCTGGGGCAAATGGCGATCCCCCAGGGATACATGGTAGATCTGGCCGTCAAATTCTACCTTCCGGCGGGGTGGCTCGGTGCACAACAAGGCCAACAGCGTGCTGACCGCAGGACTGTAGCCGAGGGACTGATACAATCCCTTGACCCGGGGGTAATGGACGCTGGGGAAAAAATCTTTCAGGTCCATTTTGATCACCGCTGCCTTCCCAACATGGTGGGCCGCGTTATCTACGATGCTTTTCCCCCGGACAAACCCATAGGCACAAGGGTGCACCTCTACCCGGTTCAGCAGGTGTGCCTGAATCCATTCCTGGGCCTGGCGCAGGTGTTTCTTGGGGGCGGAGAGAATTCGCTGGCCACCGCTTTTTTTGGGAATGGTGAAATGGTGATAGTGGGATATAGTCGCAGTGTCCCGGTGATAAGTCAACCATTTCAGACGTCCCAGGGGAATCTCCATCGCCTCGGCCAGCTCTTGGGGGGTATGAATCAGAGGCAACCCCAACTTCTTCAGTTTTTCCTCCTCACTCTCCAGGCGCTCCAGATCCCCGGAAAAACCTTCCCCTACATGGATCACATGCTGCTCCCGGTATTCCTTCCACTTGGCTTGGGCCTCAGCCCGCTGGCGAGCCCGCTCTTCCTTGCGTTGCGCACGCCGCCGTTTGCTTTCCTCGATCCGTTCCTGTCTCCGTTTTCGGATCATCGCCTCGAGGTCCCCCAGTTTCCGGGTCTTCTCCTCCAGGGATTCCAATTCCTTCTTCAGTTGAGCCAGCTCTTTTTCTTCCTGTGCCTGTTTCTCCAAATCTTCAGGAGGGAGGGGCTTCTCCGACCAGAAACCCATCCGGATCATTTCCCGCCGGATCACCTCGTCCCGTCCCTCCTGCATCACTCGTTCCAGCCACTCTTCACGGGAGAGGGGCTGCACTTCCCCATCATTTTTTTCCTGCAATGTTCACAACCCTTTCCCCCTGAGATCCGTTCATCGCCCGGCGGTAAAGAACCACCGTGGCCAGGATGTGCTCACAAGGCCCCTGCATCAATTTGTTCTGCTTGAAAAAGTAACAGTCACAGGCGGCCTGGACGATCCGACCTTCTCCATCCAGCTGAACCTCCGGTTGGTGGGTTCGGGATCGGACCGGCACCTCTCCCTTGAGTAGGCAATCCTCCCCTTCCCGATTTACGGAGAGGAGACGGGCCTTACCTTCCGTGATCAACTTCTCTGCCTCTTTTTCACGTGGATTGTTATATTTCAAATCATCGATGGGCAAGGGATCCCGAGTCAGCTCTCGCAATCGGAAACAACCCGTCTCCAGATCAAACATCACCCGCCCCGCATGGCACAGTTGACGGAGGGCAGACTGGGTGACGTCTTGCGAGAGTCCCGTGCGACGAGCCAACTCAGCGGAGGTGGCTGTTTTCCGTAGTTTCAGCTCGGCGAACACCCGGCTGCTGTCCATCGGAGAAACCGGGACGCCTCCCACCATCAGATCAAAATTTCCTGAGGCGGACCAATCATTTCTCGTCCAGCCGGAGAGCCCCAGTGTAAAACTGACCCCACCCAGGTCGGCGATGTAGAAACTGGGCATCCCTGTGCCGAGCAGATGAATCGTAATCCTGCGGGCGAGGGGTAACAACTTCTCCAAGAGACGACGTCGGCCCCAAGTCCGGATCTCCCGGTCCACATCCCCTGTGTAGACGCTTTGGTTGAAGGTGAGCACTTCCCCCCAAGGATCGATCACCACTTGGACGGGTTGTCCCGGTCGCAGGCGATAGCGGAGGGAGCGGGGACCTTGTTTTTCCCGGTTTCGCCGCAGGAAGGTGCACAAATTGTAGATGTCGATGGGTTGGACCCGAAGGGAGACCGTCGGCAAGCTCATCGCCGACTGCACTTGAAGAAAACCGCGAATCCAGCTTTCCGGCACATCGATTTTCTGCTCCTTGTACACCTCCCGCCCCTCCGTGGCCACTTCAAAACCGCCGGGATCGATCTGAAACTCGGTAGGCCGATAGGTTCTCATCCGGAGCAATTCCCCGTGTAGGGAATCCGAGAAGTCGATATTGGTCGTCCCGTACTCAAACTCTGTCACATCCCGGAACATCTCTTCGTGAACGGCCAATCGTCCGTAGGAGGACTCATCCTGGGAAAAAGCTTCAAAGAAAACCTGGTCCGGAGCGACAGTGATCACCGGATCGAGGACAAACCACCCTGCCTTGTCATGGGTGTAGAGGTAATTGAAATACCGGCGCATCGCTCTATGGTAATCCCGGTTCCTCACATCGATCTTCTGTTCCAACTCCCAGACACGAGTGTGAACCTCCTGCATCCGGCTCACCCATTCCTGCTTGACCGACAATTGCTCCGCGATATCCTGGATATACTGCTCCCGCACCCAGGCCTGGTAGGCGCTGTGATCCTTCGGCTTGTACTTCAAATCGGAGACCACCACATCCCGCAAGGCGCTCATCGCATCCCGATACCGGACGGGATCGGCGATCCGTCCCCGGAAATAGGTGGGTTCCCGCCCCAGGTCCGGGGAAAAAGAGACCGTCGTCCCGCTATCACTATGACGGATCCGACTCGAGTTTGCGTATACCTGTTGAAATTGCATCGACTCTCCCCCTTCAGCTGTCTGACACCCGACCCAACGGAGTGTCCAGTCCCGGATGGCGCTCCGACAACCGGGTCAAGATCACCATCACCTTTTCAAAATCCCGCTTGCCGGCGTTTCGCAAGTAATCCTGTAACAGATGGACCGCCAACCGGGCTCGCTCCTCCTCAGCAGCACCTTCCCGCCATAACAATTCCAAGGCCAGATCCTTTGCTTTTCGGCTTCCGTTGACCTGAAACAGAACCCGTCGGAAGAAAAGTTCCATCCCTTTCAACCCCTTGGCCCCCCAATCCAGATGACCTGCTTGCTCCAGGGCGAAGAGTTGAACTTCGGGAAAGGGACTCTCTCCCAACCGCTGAACCAACTCCCGGCGATGGGGCCACATCCTGGGAAGGGTGGCCCACTGCAATCCTTGTTGCCGAACCTCGGGAAAGCTACTGTCCGCTAGACCGCAGACCAAATCTGGATCGACCGCCTCTTCCGGCACCTCCGTCTCCATCCGCCAAAACACCCACTCCCGGGTGTCCTCCCAATCGGTTTCCGCCAGATTCGCCCAATCCCCGGAGGCCAGCTCCGACAACCGGTGTTCCAGCAGACGGCGTCCCGTCTCCCTCGCCGCCGCCACCCGACTGTGAGCCAGGTCAAACAGAAGTTCCTTCGCCAGTGCATCCGGCGACGGATTCAGCTGATTTAGCAACCGAACCCCCAATTCCTGCAATCCCGTGTCCGTGCTCTCCAACAGGGGAAGAATCCGTTCCATAGGCAAGGAGTTCAGTTTATCCCGGAAGAGATTCTCCAATACCTCCTCCCGGATCAGGTCCCGAATGGAATCCGGCGTCTCCGGTTGCGTCATCCGGGCCCAGAGACGCTGGAACAGCTCGTCTCCATGCTCCGACAGAAGTTGACTCCAGTGCCATGAATATTCCCAATGGGCAAAGCAGTCCCGCATAAACCGAAGGTGATTGTCATCTGGAATGGAGAGCAGATCCATCACAAAATCCGTATCCAGCTGAAAATACCAATAAGGATAGCGAACCAGCTTCTGTGCCGCTCCCCTCACCCTGGAGAGCTCATTGGACAAGAAAGGAAGCAGTTCCCGAACCGGGTATTTTACATCCAGATCACGACTGTTCCCTAACAGATCCAGAACCGATGCCGCCAATTCCCGGGACGCGGCTACATTTGACTCCAGCAGTTCCCCGGCGACTTCCAACAGTGGAAAGCCCTTTAAGATCTCCACCAGCGCCTCGACTTCAAGAAATAACTGGAAGCTGTCCGGGGTCTCCATCAATTCCGACAGAAAGTCCCGGTCGATCTGCCAATGTTCCCGGTAAAGAACCAGCTGATTTTTGGCCACCACCCGGATGGTTTCATTTTCATGTTTTAAAAAGGGTAACAGATCCCGCTCCGTATAGGGATGACGTTGGTAATGAATGCGGTACAACACTTCCGACACCATCTCCCAGTGCATACGGGATTTCCCATTCAACAGCTGGGTAGCGATATCCAGGGTGGACAGGTGATGAAGAGGCGTCCCCAATACTTTGACCAACAGATCCGCCAACTCATGGGACACCTCCCCATCCAACCCCGGAACCTGGATCAGCTTATTCAGTACGATCCGGGTCAGCCTCAGGGATTGTTCCCAGGACCAACGGGAGACGTTCCATTCCACAAAGGAGAACGCTTTGTTTCGGACTTCTGGATCCAGAGTCACTAACATTTTCAACAAAAAGGAAAATTCCGGATGATCAGGATTCATTCGGGCGATAATCTCATCGGCGGCAAAGGCCCTTTTCACGGGCTCTTCTGCTTCCAGCAACTCCAAAAACACCTCGGAATTCAGTCCGGCGAAAAATTCCGGATTTCCTTTCTTTAGTGCCCGGATCGCAAACTGAATCACCGGTTTCGCTTTCCCGTGCACCAGGATGTGCCACAGCCGCTCCGGCACCCGGTCCCACAATTCGGGGAAGGCTTCTTCCCGCTCCTCCGGAAACCTCTCCAACTCCTCCCTCGGCCGGTCGGCCAGTCTCCATTTCCGGTTCTCCTCACAGACAAACCGGGAACTGTTGCGATACAAAATCTGATTCAGCACATAAAAGTCCAGATAGCCCCCAATCTGATCATCCCGACTATTTCCCCAGAAGTGGTTCCTTGCATGATAGTGGATCAAAATCTCCGCTGCCATGCGAGTGTAGTCTGAGGCCCCTTCCCGTCCCAGGTTGCGCAAGACTCGCCAAACCCGCCGTCGAAGATAGAGATCCGTTCGGCTGGAGTAGGGACGGCCGTAGTACGAATAGGCTGAGAGGTCGAACTGGTGTGCCAGTCTTCCCCAGACTTCCGCATCCCGTCGTTGTTCCGCCAGTTTAAATACCGCCTTCAGGTAGCGGTATTGTTCCTGAGTGAACCAAGAGTACGGACTATTATTCATCCATTTGTGCAATGCCTGCCGAGCCAGGGGGCGACCATCTAGATATAAGGTCCAAAACCAAGCTGGATGGGAACGCAATTCATACCCACGCTCAAATTTGGTGAGAAAATAACGACTCCCTTGATCCAACAGTGACTGAAATTCTTTAGGCAGGGGCTCTACCGGTTCTTCTTTTCGCCACCATGCCTCAAACTTTTTTTCCTCCCCCATTTTCTCATCAGGGGCTTGTCCCTTTGGGGACTGTTCATCCATGCTCTTCCCTCCCTGGAATCATCATCCCGGTCCCGGTGACCGGGATAAAGAAAACCCGACCTTTCAAGGCCGGGTTCCCTCCCATCCGTGTTCACTAAAATTCCATCGAGTCGGTTTCGTCACTGAACAGTCGGGGGGACACTACCCCCTGACAAAAGAGGCTGCGGCCACGCCTTTTCAGGCAGCCGAGTCTGGGGGTAGTGTCCCCCCGACTGCCAAGTAAGGCGGAGCCGGGTGACGGATCTGGAACCGTCAACGCAAGCATGGCGGAACGCCATACAATCCTGCTGAACAAGGATGGACAAGCTAATGATTTCATGCTAATTATAAAGCAAACAAATATTCGATGTCAAACACTTTTTTTAAAGATTTCAATTCCTCCGCAACAGTAAAAAGAGGCCGCTTCGACGGCCGTTCCTTTTGTTCCTCGCGGTGGATACAGATGTGACACCAGACTACGTCGCCGCTTTCTTTTCGTGGCCAGTCACCCGGACGCCCGGGCGATAAAATGGATCATCATTTCAACACTTTCGATACGAACCCCGGGCGGGGGCAGCAGGTCAGCTACCTATTTTTCCTTCTGGAAAACACCCAATAGGGCTTTGACCATCCCGCCGAGGAACTTGGGAAGTTTGATGGTGTAAAATTTCATCCCGATCCCTCCTTCACCCTGTTGCTCGCAAGGCGACGTATCACCCTGTCACTTATATATATTCTATAAAGGGGCCAAGGTGCCTAGAACAGAAAACCGACCGCGCCCAATCAATCGCGACTTTCCACCACCAACAGTTTCCCGCTCCGGATGCGGATTTTCCCTCGGCTGGCCACCAACTCGTTGCTGATTCCCCGGGGATATGGACGGTACAAGGTCGCTTCACACAAAGGGTAGCGAAACCCTTCCAAGGAGACACCTTCCACCTGATCCGTCAGAGCGAGCAAAGAGACATAAGGGAATAATCCTCTCTTTAACCACAGTTCTTATCCCGCTCCAGGATGAAGGCGAATCCGGTTACTGACGTTTTCAATGGTTCCGCGAATGCCCGCCGCCTCGATTTTCTCCAACAGAAACAGGTTGGCCAGGGCGTGGTCAAAACGGGCCCCACCCAGAGCGCCCAAAACCAAAATCTCCTGTGCCCCTTCCGCGATGGCGGTCTCCACCGCATATTGGGTATCGGTCATATCCTTCTCCGCCGGCAGGCGCTTCACAGGGATGCCCGCCTCCTTCAACAAACGGGGAGCCTGGGACCCCAGGGTGTCAAAGTCCCCCACGGCCAAGTGAATAGGGAGATTTACCCGTCGAAGTGCTTGGACACCGCCATCGACGCCCACCACTCGGTCCTCTGGCCGAATCGCTCCCAAATTCTCATCCGCCAATTCTCCCCCCGCCACCACCACCCAACGACTGTTCATCCCGTCTGCACCCGTCGGGAAGCTTGGGCGGCTTGCAGAGAGGGGAGCCCGATCGAAAGTTCCACGATAAACCTTTCCCCAACCCTCCCTGCCATCACTGCGATTTTCATCTGGATTCACCCCTACACCTCATTGGACTCCTCGATTCCCGGTAACGGACTGGGTTCCCCTGTGAAGAGCGGAGATCGCTTCTCCCCTATCTTTCTGGCCGAAGACCGCCGAACCAGCCACCAGCACCGATGCCCCAGCGGCTACGGTCTCTGCAGCAGTTTCCGGATTGATTCCGCCATCCACTTCCAGCTCCACACCGGAGAGCCCGGCCTCCTCCAACATTTGCCGTACTCGCTGGATCTTATCCAGTACCCCAGGGATAAAGGCTTGCCCCCCGAAACCAGGGTTAACGGTCATCAACAGCACCAGATCCAGATCCGGCAAGATCGGTTGCAACACCTCCACCGGGGTGGCTGGATTGAGTACCACTCCCGCCTTGACACCCTGTTCCTTGATCAAGTGGATAGTGCGGTGCAGATGGGGACAGGCTTCCTGATGAACGGAGATCCAGTCGGCCCCCGCTCGGGCAAAGGAAGGAATATACTGGTCCGGCTCTTCAATCATCAGATGAACATCCAGAGGTAAGCGCGTCCAGGGGCGAATCGCCTCTACAATCAAGGGGCCGATCGTTAGGTTCGGCACGAAATGGCCGTCCATCACATCGACGTGAATCCAATCTGCTCCAGCCCGTTCTACATCGGCAATCTCCTCTCCCAAACGTGAAAAATCGGCGGACAGGATGGACGGTGCGATTTTTACCATGGTTCAATACCTCCGTTGCTCGTTGATTTCCTCCAGGAACTGTAGATAGTTCCGATAACGGCGCTCGTCAATCTCCTTCTCTTCCACCGCTTCCTTCACCCGACAGCCGGGTTCATTCTTATGGAGACAACCCCGAAAGCGGCAGTCGGGAGCCCTTGCAGTCAAATCTGGGAAACAAGCTCCCAGCTCCGTCGCCTCGATCCCTCCGAAGGAGAGCTGACTGAAACCAGGGGTATCCGCCACCTGTCCTCCGCCAGGAAGGTCGAGTATCTCCACATGGCGAGTGGTGTGGCGGCCGCGGCCCCGTTTTTTGCTCACTTCCCCGGTTTGCAAATCCGCCGCGGGCAACACCGCATTCAGGAGGGAGGATTTCCCCGCCCCCGAGGGGCCGGCAAAGACAGACAATTGATCCCGCAAGGCCTCTTTTACCGCTTCGATCCCCTCTCCGGTGCGGACGCTGGTGGGGAGCACCCTGTATCCTGCCGGTGTGTATATAGACTGGATTCGCTCCACCTCTGCCTCATCTTCCAGCAGATCCCGCTTGGTGAGCAGAATCAGCACCGCCAGCCCTTCTCGCTCTGCATGGACCAGAAATCGATCCAGCAGTTCCGGCTGAAACTCAGGTTGCCCCAGGGAACCCACCACCACCGCCTGCTCCACATTGGCGACTGGAGGCCGCAACAGCTCCGTCGACCGCGGGTGGATCCGAGTCACCACCCCTTCCATGGGATCCGTCTCCTCATAGGTCACCCAGTCTCCCACCAAGGGAGATTCTTTCTTCTTTTTAAAGACTCCCCGGGCTCGACACTGTACATCTCCTTCAGGAGACCGCACATAATAAAATCCGCTGACAGCTCGCACAATTCGCCCCTCCGCCATAGCTTCCCTCCTTTTTAGGTCCTGAACACAAAGGAAACGAGGCAGTCGCCTCGTTCTCATTATGATCTAAATATTGGGTTGTCATCAACCAGAGATGATTGCAATCTTTTGCAAGTGTACCCTTCATTCACGGATAGATTTCTTTGGGCTCGGGAGGTGGGTTGTTTTGGCCCGCTGTCTGGATCCACACATGCAACGTGCCCCCCTTGGGGCAATATTGCCCGGCTTTGGGCCGGGACGTGATTCCTTGTCCCCTTGTATACCCCGATCCTCCATGAAAGGTTAGTTTTGGAGTATAGCCGTGTTCTTGTGCCCACTGTCCCTCAATTCGAGTTTGCCAGACCCCGCTGACATCCGGCACCTTAAACATCTCCGGGTTCTTGTTCAGGACCACTTCCGTCTCCTTGGGAACGGCTTTTTCCTCTGCGTCAGGAGACTGTTTATAGATTTTCCCCGTGTCGTACTCCGCTCCGAAATGAGTAGTGTCCCCGGTTTCCACTTTCACTCGAAACCCCAACTTCTTCAATTTGGCCTCCGCCTCATCGGCACCCATCCCGATCACCTTTGCCACTTCCACAGGAGTAGTTTCCTTTTTCTGTTCTCCTTGAACTTCCTCATTACCTTTGCCCATCCAGCCCATCACCTGGTCAAAGGCGAAAATAGCCAAGGCTCCGATGACGATCAAGGTGAACAATCCAAAGAGAATCTTCTGCCACCAGGGCATGTTGGCTTGTGCGTTCTCCAGCCAGACGACCGTCCGTTCCAGCACCGTTTTGTTCTTGTCCGCCGGGACATTACGGAGCCGTTCCAGGTTGGCCATCGTTTGATCGCCCACCTGGGTGGGTGTCGTCTGTGAGTCACCTTTCCCTTTTTCGGAGGAGGCGGCTCCGGCGGCGGCGTAGGGCTTGGCTGCAGCAGGTTCATGGCGATCCGTTCGAAGCCGCTGCTCCTCCATCCGATCATAACGGAAAACCGCATCCAGCTCCTGTTTCATCTCCAGGGCTGTCTCAAACCGTTGGTCTGGCTCCTTCTCCATCGCCTTGCGGATGATCCGGTGAATTTCCGGGGGCACATCGGGATTCAACTCTGCAGGATCATCCGCTGAATCCTGTAGATGTTTCATGGCAATACTGATGGCGGAGTCCCCATCAAAGGGAAGACGTCCGGTTACCATCTCATACAGGACCACACCCAGTGAATAAATGTCCGATTTATGACCGATCAACCCGCCCCGGGCTTGCTCCGGAGAGAAGTAATGAACCGACCCCATCACGGAGCCCGCCTGGGTGATCGTGGAAGAAGTCGACGCCCGAGCGATCCCGAAATCGGTCACTTTAGCTCGGCCGTTATACCCCAGCAGGATATTGTGGGGTTTGACATCCCGGTGGACAATTTGGTTTTCATGGGCATGGGCCAAGGCATCACAGATCTGAGATGCAATGGACACAATCTCTTCCGGTGTCAGAGGGCTGTACTGTTGAATGTATTCTTTCAAAGTGGGCCCTTCCACCAGCTCCATGACAATATAGTGAGTATAGTTTTCCTGACCCACGTCATACACATTGACCACATTGGGATGGGACAGACTAGCAGCGGCCTGCGCTTCCCGGCTGAAGCGTTTCACAAATTCCGCATCGTTGCTGAGGGACTCGTTGAGCACTTTGATGGCCACATGGCGATTCAAGAGCACATCCCGCGCTTTGTACACCACCGCCATACCCCCACCGCCAATCCGGCTGATCACTTCATAGCGGCCGCCTAATTTTCTGCCTTCCACTGTCATCTCACCTCGCTCTCCATCTCTATCTCAGTCACTTTTATTTATACGGTTATCGTTTTTTAACAGAATCACGGAGATATTATCCTTTCCTCCAGCTTCCAAGGCACTCTCCACCAGGCGGTTCGCCTGCTCGCGGAGAGGAAGGGAAGAGGTGAGAATGGTTCCGATCACATCGACGGGCACCATATCACACAGCCCGTCGGAGCAGATCAAGAGCGTATCCCCTTGGTACCAGGGAGTGACGATCAGGTCCGTCTCCACCTCTTCATTGGTTCCTACGGAACGCATGATCACATTTCGCTGGGGATGGACTTTGGCCTCCTCCTCTGTGATCCCGCCGTGCTTTTTCAGCACGTTGACCAGAGAGTGATCCTCTGTCAGTTGATAGAGGCCATCTTCATGCAGGAGATAGGCACGGCTGTCCCCCACATGGGCCAGAGTCACTTCCTTCTTTCTCGGAACGGCTGCGATCACCGTCGTTCCCATTCCCTTGTAACTTTTGTTTCGGCTGGCCATTTCATAGATTTCGCGATTGGCTGCCGTCACTGCCTTCAACATCCATTCCCGCCACTCTTCAGTCCCCATTCCGGGAGTGAGACCGCCCAGCTCCCGCTGGATCACCTGAACTGCCGTGCGGCTGGCCACCTCACCGGCCTGGTGCCCGCCCATGCCGTCAGCGAGAACGGCCACGGGAACCCCGTGGTCGGACTGAAAAAGGCCCACACTGTCTTCATTGTGCTCCCGCACCCGTCCTTCGTGGGTAAGCCATGCCTTTTCCATACCGGTGACTCCTTTCCCTGTTCAATTCCAATTCACACGATGCGACTAGGTCAGACCGTCTGTTGTTCCAACCCTAGATGTTGGGCCCGCAGTTGCCCGCAGGCCGCTTCGATGTCGCTGCCATGCTCCCGGCGTATAGTCGTGTTCAGGTCGTAGGATTGAAGAATATCCCGAAACTTGAAAATCCGGTTCCTGGGGGTCCGAGTGTAGTTCCGCTCGGGAACATAGTTCACTGGGATCAGATTGATCAGCGAACCACTCCCTTCCAGGAGTTTCCCCAGTTCATGAGCCTGTTCCGGAGCATCATTCTTCCCACCGATCAGAGCGTATTCGTAAGTGAGCCGACGTCCGGTTTTCTTTACATAGTAGCGGCAGGCTGCCAACAACTCTTCCAAGGGATAGCGATAACTGACCGGCATCAGCTTCTTTCTCAGCGCCTGATTCGGTGCATGGAGAGAGATCGCCAACCCCACTTGCAAACCTTCCTCGGCGAAGCGGTAAATCGAAGGCACGATTCCACTAGTGGAAACCGTGATCCGACGTTGACCGAGGTTCAAACCCTTTTCATCCTGAATCACCCGCATAAATTGCACGGAGGCATCGTAGTTCTCAAAAGGTTCACCAATGCCCATCATCACAACAGAATGAACACGCTCCCCCCATCGATCCAGGTAACGTTGGGCTTCAACCACTTGGGCCACCACTTCTCCAGCCTTTAAATCCCTTTTCAGCCCACCCAAAGTGGAGGCACAAAATGTACATCCGACTCGGCATCCCACCTGGGTGGTAACACAGACACTGTTGCCATAGTTATGCCGCATGATCACCGTTTCGATCGCATGGCCGTCAACCAGTTGAAACAAAAACTTGATCGTCCCGTCGGCAGACTCCTGAGCCGTGAGCGTTTCCAAAGGTTTCAATAGGAAATCCCGCTCCAACCGCTCTCGCAACCCACGGGAGAGATTGGTCATGTCGGCAAAGGAAGGAACCCGCTTCACATACAGCCAATCCATCACTTGGTCGGCCCGGAAGGCAGGTTCTCCCACCCCTTTCATCCATTTTTTCCAATCCGCATAGGACCAGTCATAGGCGTTTAGTTGCATTGGATAGAACTCCTGTTATAAAGTCAAATCATTCCTCAAAACTTTCCTCATTATATCAATACCAAGCCGGAAAGAAAAGAGATTGCGTTGTAAATCCCCCTTTTTGGGGTGGAGTAACCATTTTGGCTGATTTTGGCCCTTCACCCCCGATTATACCTGTTTATCCAACGGAAAAAAACTTTTGTCTTGTAAACCTTCTTTAAAAAAAGAAGGATGCCGCTCCGGACATCCCTTCTCCTCATAACCGGGGGTCCTCCTCATAAGCCAAGGGCAAACCCGTCATCTCCTGCGCCAGTGGATCCAGCGCCGTCAAATCCTCTCGGTTGACCTCCTTCAACGCTTTTTTTCCCAGGGCGATCGTGGCCAACTTCATCTCCTCCACAGAAGATTTAAACAGATTGGCCACACTTTCTGCTGCCTGGTCCACATCCAGTCGGTCAGTAAATTTGCCATCATACCAGATCAGTCCCGAGGGTGGCTCCCAGGGCAACACCTTGGTGATTTGCGTGTGCACCGCTCCCATCACCACCGGAAGATCCAGTGCCACTGCATCAGCACCCAAAGCCAGCGCTTTCAGATAATCTCCAGGGGTGGAGAGCCCTCCAGAGACGATGAGGCTCACCCGATGTCGGGCAAAATGTTTCTCCAGGTAACGAACTGCCCGGACCAATCCACGAATCGTCGGCAAGCCGAAATCATCTTGCAGGATTGGAGCCGACTCCCGGACCCCGCTGCCCATCCCGTCGATGGTGATAAAATCCACTCCAGCATCCAGGGCCTGGGCCAGATCGTCTTCGATCCGGGAGGGAATTAGTTTGATTCCCACTGGAACTCCCTTGCCCACCTCCCGCAACCGGGTCACCAGCTCCGACCAATCTTCGGACTGACTGACTCCAGGCACCCGGGAATGGATTTTCAAAGCCTCCCCCGGTTGAAGTCCAAACAATTGTCGCATGTTTCCCGGTAGCTTCGGGATGGTAAAGGGAGTCCCCGATGTGGCCCCGCTTCCAGCCACAATCTCGATCATATCGCCCTGTTCCAACGTTTTCGGTGGTTGCGTCCAGTCCCCCCGTCCGTATTGAACTACCACCTTGTCCGCCTCTTTCCCCTCGGCTTCCGTCAGGGGTTCCTCCCCGGTATGGGTTGCCGTACCCACCGCCCGGGTTCCTTTGGCAAGCGCTTTCTTCATTGGCTTGCTCAAAGTCGGTCCCGGTCCCAGTCCACCCACTAACAATGGAATCTCCAGCTTCAAAGGGTGCGGAGCACGGGGACCGATCACCGTCCGGGTGTCGATTTTCACATGTTCTTTGGTGGGCATCACCGCCAGCTGCGCTGGCAAAAACATCACCCGATCCCATCCTTTTTCGGGATAGGGCGTTCCCAGCGAACGCTGAATCGCTTGATCCGTTTCCGATCGAAGCGCCATTTCCACGATATTTTGCGTGTGATATCGTCTCCCAGAGGAGAAGATCTCCATCAAATTCCTGGAATAGGTCTCCGTCAGGATCAAGCGAAGAACCGACCCAAAAATCCATTTGATGACGTTCCGGGCCAAAAGAACTGTCAGAATCGCCATGAGGATCACAGCTGGCAATGTTACCGCAAACCCCTGCCAAAAATGATTCAACTGGGCACCTCCTCTCGATCCCTTTCCCGGTATATTATGGCCCCCAGTCGATTGAATCATGACTTACCCATTCTATCTTTGGGAACCTTAAGGACATCACTCGAAAAAAGAGGTGTCAGCCATGGGGTGGATCCCATCCTTCAGCGGGGCTCTTGCTGCCCTCCTTCTCTTTATTGCAGGGATAGCCATCTGCGCCCGGCCACTGATCAAAAGGCTTTTTAGAAAGGCAGTAGCCGTGATTGAAACCGATCCTTTTCCCAATAATCTGTGGGAAATGGTCATCCTTACCCGTCATATCTCTCCCCAGACCCTGATCGAAAACAGTATGCGGGCTCAAGAGGGAGTCATGGTGAAACGTCCCCTGGGAAGTCCGAAAAAGATGCCCGATTTTCAAAAATTAACCTTTCTTCCCTGTCAGTTAGATCGATTACCCACCTCGGAAGGTCAGGCCATTGAGACCCGCACCGTGATCGGCCCTTGTGCCAAAAAACCCTTGGAATTGGAAATCCCGCTGATGGTCAGCGGCATGGCCTTCGGAATCGGCGTCAGCGAACAGCTAAAATTGGCATTAGCCAAAGGTGCCACCCAGGCGGGAACCGCCACCAATGGAGGAGAAGGCCCCTTCCTGCCGGAAGAACGAAAATACGCCGACAAACTGATCCTCCAATACAGCCGAGCGAAATGGGCCAAAGATCCCGAAATTCTGAAGCAGGCGGATATGATCGAAGTTCACATCGGACAGGGGGCCTCTGCTGGAACCCCCAGTCAAGTGCCCGCCTCTCATCTCAAGGGACGAGCGATGGAATTGATGGGACTGCAGCCGGATGACACAGCGGAAATCCTTAGCCGCATGCCGGGCATCCATCGTAAACAGGATTGGAAAAAACTCATCGACCGCTTGCGTCGATGTACAGGTGGGGTCCCCATCGGTATGAAATTGATCCCCGGGCGCGTCGAACAAGACCTGGAGATCGCTGTGGCCGCCGGCGTCGATTTTATCACTCTGGACGGAGCCCAGGCAGGAACCAAAGGAACTCCCCCCATTTTGCAGGATGAATTCGGTTTGCCTGCGATTATGGGGTTGGCCCGGACTGCCGATTACCTCGAAAAAAAAGGGAAAAAGGATCAGATCAGCCTTATCATCTCCGGAGGGCTCAAAACTCCAGGAGATTACCTGAAAGCTTTGGCCATGGGAGCCGATGCAGTAGCTCTCGGATCGGCGGTCGTCTTCGCGGCCAGTCATGACCAAGGGAGTCAAAAAGCCCTTCCCTGGGAACCTCCCACTCAGTTTGTCTTGTACGATGGAGACCTGAAAGAAAAGTTGGATGTAGAGGAAGGAGCCAAATCTGTGGCTCTCTATCTCCGATCCTCCGTGGCGGAAATGAAATTGGCAGCAATCGCTCTGGGAAAGAACCGGTTGCAGGATGTAAATCGATCCGATCTCGCCGCCCGGGATCCGGTCTCCGCAGCCATGGCCCGGGTTCCCATGATCTAGTGCTCCTTAAGACAACTTTGATCTTGTTTTTCAGCAAGGCGGAGGCAGGATGGTGGGGCGGCTCCGATCTCTTGCAAAGAGCGCAAAGGCGAATCAAATCCCCACCATCCTTACCTTTCTGTGATTTTCCACACAATGTTCTCTGAGGGGGCACTAGAATAAAAAAGCGAAGGGCCTAGTCTAGGCCTTCGCTTTTTTGTATGCTTTTTACTTGAATTCCAATCCAGTGCGGCGGATTTGCACCTCATAGGTGGCCCGGATCGGAACGTTGGGAAAATCACGATTCCAATCCAATTTTTTCCACAGATCTGGATGGTGGGCCCGAATCATGTTTCCAAAATGAAAAGCATCCACCTTGAGTTCTTTCTGCATTTTTCGGATGGTTTTCCGGGTCGTCAGTTCGTATCTGTCGGCTACCCACCGATTCATTTTTTTGTAAATGCCCGGTTGACTCAAATCATATTTGGC
>CAUGKZ010000002.1 GCA_959600065.1 uncultured Kroppenstedtia sp.
CATGGTCAACCCATAGATCACATTGGTCACCGCCCCGGAAATCGCCCCGATGACCGGTCCTGCCAGCATACTGGCCAGGATCGTCCCGATGGCATCCAGCCACAGCGGCAGTTTCAAAACTCCGGCAAACAGCTTTCCGATGTAGTTGATCCCGACCGCCGCCGGAATCAAGACGAGTGAAGCGGTTGAAAAACGGAACGACCACATGCTTCTCTTTTCCATGTGCGATCCCCCTTGATCCATTTCTCCGGCTGTCCGGACCGGCAGATCCCCGGTCCAGCCTCCACCTCTGATCATACCCCTTTCGGCCTGGGATGGATAGGCCGTCAGTCCAGATCACCCTCTGTTTTCTCCTGTTTTTAACCGGAAAACTGCCTTGGATCAGCGACAAGGAAAAGCACCGGGCGATCTCCCGCCCGGTGTTTCTGTCCGGATCACTAAAAGTGTTGTGATTCTTGGACGGTCGGGATTGGGTTTCACATTTCGTGCCAAAGTTCTTACGAGTCAAAGTCACTCCATGTGAAACCCAACCCTCCCTGCATAGCGAGACCAGGGGCGAAAGACCCCTGGCGAGACTTGTACTGGTAAGTGCATAGCGTGACCGGGGAGCGAAGCGACCCCGGCACGACTTGTGCCCTATGGGTATGACGACTTTTTCACAATGCTTCTAAAGCCCCTATTCCTGCTGCTGCAAGCGCTCCCACAACCGAAAGGGGTGTTTCTCCCGGTCTTTCATCTCCAGCTTTTGCACGGGAATCATATCGGCGCCCTTGGCGGGTTTCAACCCCAAACGTTCCGACTCCTCCATCGCTGCGGCGAACCAAACCGCCCGGAAACCGGCCCATTGGATCGCTCCCATGCACATGGAACAAGGTTCGCCGCTGGCAAACATTTCACAGTCATCCAACACGGTCTTCCCCAGTTTGCGACAAGCCTCGCGAATCGCCTGAATCTCCGCATGGGCGGTGGGATCCTGAATTTTTCCGGTCTCATTGACCCCGGTGGCGATCACTTCCCCCTCCCGGACAATCACAGCCCCAAAAGATGGCGGGACACATTTTCCGCTGCCAGATCCATCGCTTGTTGCATCCATCGTTTCCGATCCATGGTTCTCCCCCCTGTTTATTTTCGCTTACACCTTCCACACCGGGGGTGCAAATCCTTTATCCTCCGACAGATGAATCCGCAATCTCCCGCATACAATGGGGGTGAAGAAAAAACTGGAGGTGGGATGGTTGAACAGTTCACAACGGGAATCGGGAGAACAAAACCTTTCCCAACCGGAACAGCCGGAGCCGAAGAAACAGGGGGAGGAGAGCGGACCGCGTCCGGAACGGATGGAGGCGGTGAAGAAGGCACTGGAACAGAGCTTGTTCGCCGAATCGATCCTGCTTACCATCTCCGGCCAGATCGCATCCATTCCCGAGATGAAAGGCCAACCCGGACTTGCTTCCGTCTCAGGTGAAGAAGCCTGGACCGGCTCCCTGAGACTGACGGCTAAGGGTTGTCTCGAGCGGATGACAGGGCAGGATTGGCATGAAACCGTGCTGTCCCAGCTGGTCCACAGTATGTATGAAGCCCGCCGTCGGGACCGCCTCAAACGCGGGTATCTGATGGAACTGAAGCGAAATGCACCGGAGGATGCCCGTCCGGCTGTGGAAAACTGGATCCACTGGGTGGACTACGCAGAGTTGAGCCTTCAGGAAGCGATGGTCCATGCCCGGGAACTGATCGGCAGCCACTCCTGGGATCACTTCGCTCCTCAAAAATAATGGGCCACACAAGTGGCCCTTGACTGTTTACTGAATCCCTGTTCGCATATACCGGTCTGCCGCCCGTTTCTCCCCTCATTTCGTAAAAATCTTCACCTCTTTCGGCCCCAAGGTGGAGGTAATCTTCCCACCGGAAACAGTCTCCCGATCGGATCCCATCCGGTTGTACATCGTTGTTCCATCGGGGAGATTGGACAGATTGGGAATGGTGCGGGTCTGACTGTTCCAGGAATTGTTGATCATGACAACCACCTCATCCCCGTCCTTGGAACGCTGGAAGGAATAGAAAACATCATCTACCCACTTTTCCTGCTGACTTCCATTCTGCAAGGCGGGATGGGAATTGCGGACAGCATTGAGTTTGGCAACATATCTGTACAGTTCATGATCCGCATCAAACACCATATCTTCCCGGTTATACGGATCCTGACCGCCATGGAACCCTTGCTCGGTCCCCTGATACATAACAGGAATCCCCCGGATGGTGAACATAAAACCGAGGGCCGTTTTTAATTGCGGCCATTTATCCCAATTGGCGCCGGGCCGGCCCGAAGCTTCGTTCAAGAAACGGGGCACATCATGATTATCCAGAAAGACCCCATTCAGATGTATATTGCGGTAGCGCCAATCTTCATTAAATCGCTCCCGGATTTGGTACATGGATTGATCCTGACCGAATACGTCTTTGATCGTATAATACATCGGAAAGTCCAACACACCGTCCAGGTAGTTGGAATAATCCGCCACATAGGCCGGATCCCCATGGTAGACCTCTCCCAAGGTGAAGGTATTGGCTGCTGCATCAAAATCTCGCCAAAACCATTTGGGCACATGTTTGACCGTATCCACCCGCAGACCGTCGACTCCCGTACTTTGAACCAGCCAGCTGATCCACTTTTTCAGCTCTTCTGCCACTGCCGGATTCTCATGGTTCAGATCATCCAGACCAGCAACATCTCCATTTTCCAACCACCATTGATTGTTCCAATCCTGTACATCCCCATGATGATGATACCAGTCATATTGATCGAAGGGAGCCTTTGCATACCCGTTATTCGGTTGAAAATCTCCCGTATGATTTGCCACTACGTCCAACATGACGGCAATTCCTTTGGAATGAGCCTCGGAAACGAGCTCCTTGAGCTTGTTCATATCTCCCAGATGCCCGTCAATGCTGTAAAAGTCGTAAGTCCAGTATCCGTGATATGCTTGGGCGCTTTTTTGCATCGTGACCGGTGTGATCCAGATCGCGGTAAAGCCCATGTTTTTAATGTAATCCAACCGGTTAATGATCCCTTGAAAGTCACCTCCGTGATACTTGCGTGGATCATTCTTGTCAGAAACAAAACCGCCGTAGTTGTCATTGGCTGGATCCCCGTTGGAAAACCGATCCGTCATGATAAAGTAAATACTCCGCTTCTCCCACTCCGTTGCGGACATTCCATGTACGGGCGGTTTCACCACAACCCAAAGCAGAACCAGAGTCAAGAGAATGACCGCACTTTTGGCTCTTTTCCTGCGGATTGGCCCCATCAACCTTCCCCCTTAATGCAATCGTTTGCACTATATAATAAATCAAATGGATTGAATTTTCAATACTATGTCCCTTTTCTCCTTTAGAGATGATGAAGATCGGGCATGTTGAAATTCTCCGCACCAACCTCCTTTTTTCACGAGAAGCTCAACATTTTGTGGGGAGGAAACAGAGATGCTCATGGATTCAGATCCTTATAAAAGGGGAATCCGACAAAAAATCCTGACCATTGTCCAACACAGCCGTCGTTTATTGACCCGTGAGGATCATCTTTCATTCTCGACGGAAGAGCGAAACCGCCTGCTGTCCGATCTGCTTCATTTAGAACAGACTGCCACCTTCCCCGGTACAACTTCCGCCCAGCTATCCTGGCTGTATCAAAGGGCAATCGATCTCTACAACAACTATCTGCAACAACGGGGCAAAAGGGCATCCACATCGAATGAAAGAACTGACACCTCAGCGGAAGAAGAAGAACACACCATTCCTTACAAACCCGTCCCCATCGGTCACCACGTTCTTCCCCCACTCCCCTACGCCTATGACGCACTGGAACCCCACATTGATGAAAAGACGATGCGGCTGCACCACGACAAACACCACAAAAGCTATGTGGAGGGTCTCAACAAAGCAGAAAAGATGATGGCCAAGGCCCGGAAGACCGGGGATTTTGAGCTGATCAAACACTGGGAGCGGGAAGCGGCTTTCAATGGAGCCGGCCACTATCTCCACACCATCTTCTGGGAAATCATGTCTCCCCAGGGAGGCGGAAAACCCAAGGGAGAGATTGCAAAACAGATCCTTCAGGATTTCGGCAGTTTGGAATCATTTAAAAAACATTTTTCCCAAGCAGCGGAAAAAGTGGAGGGCGGTGGCTGGGCAATCCTAGTGTGGTCCCCCCGTTCCCACCGTCTGGAGATCCTGCAGGCGGAAAAGCACCAAAACCTGAGCCAGTGGGATGTGGTTCCGCTCCTAGTATTGGACGTCTGGGAACATGCCTATTATCTCAAGTACAACAACGATCGCAAGAAATACATCCATGCTTGGTGGAACCTGGTCTGCTGGAGCGCTGTTAACCATCGTTATCTGAAAGCAAGGAGGTTGCGGTGGAAACCTTACTAAGAAAAACGTCCATCCTATGTAAAAAGGGCGGGTGATCCCCGCCCCCAGCCTGATGTTCACGGCCGTCAATCAAATGCTTCGGCTCTTCGTCTTCAATATTGTTGGTATCCGGAGGGCTTGCTGATTGACTGGGCTTGTTGAATCTTTTGTTGGGCTTGGCCCAATTCCTGCGTCGCTTGTTGCAATTGTTGCTGCTGTTGGGTGTTCAACTGAGTTCCCTGGCTCTGCTGCAATTGCTGAACTTGTTGCTGGGCTTGCTGCAATTGCTGCTGAGCTTGTTGCAGTGCCTGGGGATTAGCCTGGGATTGGGCCTGTTGAACTTGTTGCATCGCTTGACGTGCCGCCTGAACGGCTTGCTGGAACTGCTGTTGTCCTTGCTGTTGCATAATCATCGCCCCCTGATCCAAATTTGACGGGCGGCCGAAATAGACCCGCCACATGTTAGAGTGCGACGGGAAAAAGAAAGTTATTCTCCAGAATCGGGAAATAAAAAGAAAAAACCTGTCGGATTCGACAGGTTATTGTTTGACACGACGCCGGGCCTGCAGAGCAAAGTATGCAAAAAAAAGACTGACCAGTCCGTTAATCGCGTTGTGCTCCGCAAGGAAAAACTGAACCATCGCATTTCCCAACAGGAGCAAGCTTAAAAGAAGATAGACTCCCCGGGAAAAGGGGTTTCCCCGAAATTCAAAGAGGATGATGAAAAAATATAACGCGATCACCATAAAGTGGACCGCATAGGGCGGTTCATCCTGTAGGTAAAGAATTCCCGAACCCAGGAAAAACAGGACGATCGCCCCATAAAGGATTTGCATGTAAAACACCTCATTTAGTCTTTGAGGACTTTCAATCAGCAATATTTTCAAGGATCAACTGGTTCACCATCTTCGGGTTGGCCTTGCCCTTGGTCGACTTCATCACCTGTCCGACCAAAAAGCCCAGAGCACGGTCTTTTCCGTTTTTATAGTCGATCACAGATTGCGGATGGGCTTGCAACACATCGCTTACGATCTCTTTCAGTTTACCTTCGTCACTGATTTGTACCCAACCTTTTTCCTCCACCACTTTGGCTGGGTCTCCCCCTTGTTCCACCAACTCTTTAAAAACTTTTTTGGCCAGCTTGGAGCTGATGGTTCCCTTGTTGATCAATTGAATCATCCGTGCCAAGGAATCGGCCGTAATCCGAGTCTCCTCCAATTCTTTGCCCTGGTTGTTTAGATAACCGAGCAACTCCGAGGTAACCCAGTTAGACGCCGACTTGGGATCCGCCCCTGCCGCTGCCACCTGATCAAAAAAGTCGGCAATTTTGGGGGAAGCGGTCAAAAGACCCGCATCATAAGCGGACAGACTGAAATCACTCATATAACGGTCCCGGCGTGCATCGGGCAATTCCGGGAGAGAATCTTTCACTCTCCCCTTCCAGGCTTCATCGATTTGAAGCTGGACCAGATCCGGTTCCGGGAAGTAGCGGTAATCATGGGCTTCTTCCTTGCTCCGCATCACTTTCGTCCGCCCTTGATCCTCCAGCCAACGCATCGTCTGCTGCACGATGGTGCCCCCGTCAGAGAGAACCTGTGCCTGCCGCTCTTCCTCGTACTTGAGTGCCCGTTCCACATTGCGAAAGGAGTTGAGATTTTTCATCTCTGTCTTCGTACCGAAGGGGGTACTTCCGACAGGTCGCAGACTGATATTGGCATCACAACGAAGGGAGCCTTCCTCCATTTTTACGTCGGAGACACCGGTGTATTGAATAATCTGTTTCAACTTTTCCAGATATGCCCGGCCTTCCTCTGGTGAACGCATGTCCGGTTCCGACACGATCTCGATCAAGGGAACTCCGACACGGTTATAATCCACCAAGGTGCCGTCTCCTGAGTCCGAGTGGATCAGTTTGCCAGCATCTTCTTCCAGATGGACACGAGTAATCCCGATTCTCTTTTTCTTTCCATCCAGCTCGATCTCCAGCCAACCGTCCGTTCCAATCGGTTGATCATATTGCGAGATCTGATATGCCTTGGGCAGATCCGGGTAAAAGTAGTTTTTGCGGTCAAATTTGCTCACATCGGCAATATTGCAGTTGAGAGCCAGCGCAGCCTTCATTGCGAATTCCACCGCCTGCCGGTTCAGCACTGGAAGCACCCCGGGATGGCCCAAGCAGATAGGGCAGGTCTGTGTGTTGGGCGGAGTTCCGAACTCGGTGGAGCAACTGCAGAAAATCTTGGTTTGAGTAGACAGTTCAGCGTGAACTTCCAGTCCGATCACGGTCTCATATGAAGTCATCGGGTGCCACCTCCCAGCTTCGGTTCCGGCAAGCGTTCCCCCTGTTGTTCATAGGCGTGTGCCACTTGAAGCACCTGGGCTTCAGCAAAGGGGCGGCCCACCACCTGGAGGCCTACCGGCAATCCGTCAGAGAGGCCACAGGGAACACTTACTGCAGGCAATCCGGCCAGACTGACCGGAATGGTGCAGATATCATTCAGGTACATGGTAAGGGGATCCTCCGTCTTCTCTCCCAGTTTGAAAGCCGTCGTTGGGGCAGAGGGACCCACCACCACATCGTATTGGTTGAATATATTCTCAAAATCCCGACGGATCAAAGTCCTTACCTGTTGTGCCTTTTTGTAGTAGGCATCATAGTATCCGGAACTGAGGGCATAGGTCCCCAACATGATCCGCCGTTTCACCTCTTCTCCAAAACCGGCGTTGCGCGTGTGACTAAACATGTCAATCAGGTTTTCCCCGGCGGCACGTTGGCCGAAACGCACACCGTCATAACGAGCCAAGTTGGAAGAAGCTTCTGCTGGAGCCAACAGATAATAGGTCGCCACTGCATACTCCACATGGGGCAAGGAAACTTCCTCCACCACGGCTCCCAGATTTTCCAACACCTTCAGTGCCCCGTTGACCCGATCTTTTACACCGGGAGCGATTCCCTCTCCCATCAGTTCCCGGGGAACCGCCACTTTGAGCCCCTTGACGTCTCCGGTGAGAGCAGAGAGATAGTCCGTCACTTCCACATCCGCCGAAGTGGAATCCAAGGGATCATGTCCGGCCATCGCCTGTAGGACATAAGCAGCGTCCTCCACGTTTCCGGTAAGGGGACCGATCTGATCGAGAGAGGAAGCGAAAGCGATCAGTCCGAAGCGAGAGACTCGTCCATAGGTGGGCTTCAAACCCACCACACCACAAAAAGCCGCCGGTTGTCGAATGGAGCCGCCAGTATCGGAGCCAAGTGCAAAGGAGACCTGCCCCGCCGCCACTGCCGCCGCTGAACCTCCGCTAGATCCGCCAGGGACGCGCTCTGGGTCCCAAGGATTGCGGGTCTCGTAATAGCCGGAGTTTTCATTGGAAGAACCCATGCCGAATTCATCCATGTTCATCTTTCCAACCAGATTGGCCCCGGCTCCCTCTAGCTTCTCCATCACCGTCGCCGGGTACAGAGGAGTGTAACCCTCCAGAATTTTACTGCCAGCGGTGGTGGTCACTCCCTCGGTGCTGATATTATCCTTGATCCCCATAGGGATGCCCGCGAGAGGCCCCCGGTCACCAGAACGCTCATCTAGCGCCTGAGCCCGCCGACGGGCGCCTGCTTCGTCTACATGCAGAAAAGCGTGGAGAATGCTGTCCGTCTCCCGAATCCGTTGCAGGGAAGCATCCAGGAGGTCTGAAGCCGTAAGTTCCCCGCTCTTCAAACCATTATGTATCTCCTTAAGAGGTTTCTTTAACAACGACATGATTTTCCTCCTTTACTCCTCAAAAACGTCGGGAACCCGGAACATCCCGTCTTTTTGATCCGGTGCGTTTTGTAATGCCTGCTCCCTTTCCAGAGAAGGTCGCTTCTCGTCCTCGCGCAACACATTGGCCAGAGGCAATACATGGCTGGTGGGCTCCACATCCTCCGTATCCAGTTCATTCAGTTTTTCGGCAAATTGGAGGATATCATTTAACTGCCCTGTGTACAGCCGGGCTTCCTCCTCAGTCAAGGAGAGACGGGCCAGCTGGGCCACATGCTCCACCTGTTCTTTGGAAATCGCCATTTCAAACCACCTCCATCCCATTTATGAAAGCAAACCGGGATCGAATCCAGCCACCCGGTTTCACCTGATCGGACAAAGCCTTTCCTTCCTAACAGTATAGCACAAACCCGTCCCCCTCTACCCCTGTCCCTATAACATCGATAAGAGTGGTGATTTAGTGGGTTGAAGGCGGTCGAGATGGGGTCTCTTCGTTGTTCTGAACTGTCAAAGTCACTCAGGTGAAATCCAATCCTCCCTAGTTGGACTTTTTCACAATACTTCTATCGGTATCGTGGATTAAAAGAACAAAACGCTCCCAACGGGAGCTGAAATGAAGAACGTACACGGGCTGAAAAGAATTAATTCAGCCTATAAATGCAGTCATTTTCAGAGACTTACCCGACCCATACAAAATTCCGCCCCGTATCGTTCAGGTTGCCCATAACTTATCTTACATCAAACATGGATGATATGTGGCGTGTCGTAAAATTCATCATCCTCAAAGCGCCAGTATCCGATGAAATGCTTCCCTTCGCCTGCCCCTTCAATAAAGGGCTTGATCCACTCGATGAAGTGAGCTATTTGCTCGAATCCCAAGGAAATATAAGTTCGGATCACTACGTCGATATACTTTTCCCCATTCACTTCAACTATTTGAAGCTCACTATAGGGAAACCCCGCAAAGGATCCATCGTTCCTCCATAACATAAATTCCCAATTTTCAGTTTGAAACAACGGGTGGTCCGGCGGATCAAAATCCGGTTCCTCTGCATCTATGCTCTTTGCAATATTGGTCATATAATCCAATGTTCGAATCACTATTTCCGGGGCATCGCTTCTAAGATTAAAAGCTACAACAAGTTCGAATGAATTCATTTAGCTCCTCCTAATTGGAATCAGGAAATAGGGTCGGGATGGTGGGCTTTGATTCGCCTTTGCGTTCTTTGCCGCCCCACCATCCCCGTCCCCTCAAGCAATATTTTACGATGGGGCAAGGGGAAGAGCGAAAGGTCAGTTTTGTTTCCACCACCCATTTCCTAGTAAATCAACAGCCCTGAATTGGAATATAAAATACTGGGACAAATAGATTTGTTTTTTCAGAAAAACCACCTATCAACGGTTCCGTGTCTCAATAGACTTGTACCTGTGAATCCGGGTGGAATCGGTCCAGATTGACCGTCTCTGCCATCGCCCGATAGCCCGCGTCATTGGGGTGGAGGTGATCACCGGAATCGTAGGCCGGGTGGAGGCGGTCCGGGTCGGCAGGGTCGCGCAGGATCCTTTCAAAGTCGAACACCCCGTCAAAGGCACCGGAAGTACGGATCCATTCGTTCACTTTTTTCCGTTGGACGTTTCCTTCTTCGGTGTAATAATAGGCTCCTTTGTATGGCAACAAGGTGCCCCCGTAGATATTCAAGCCCCGCTTATGGGCTTGGGCGATGATCTGTTTCAAGCCTGCAATGATGTGCTCAGCGTCATCGGAGGGAGGATGGCCGATATCGTTGATCCCCTCCAGCAGGATCACATCGGTTACACCCGGTTGTCTCAACACATCCCGCTCCAGTCGGCTCAGGGCACTGGGTCCGTATACCGGATCATCCCGCCGGATCTTATTTCCTGAGATGCCAGCGTTCATGACAGACATTCGGATCCCTTCCTGCCGCAGACGCACCGACAGAATATCCGGATAGCGATAGTTGGTGCTGTGAGTGGAGCCGGCTCCGTCAGTGATGGAATCCCCCAGGGTGACGATACCGCCAGTAGTTTGGGGATGAGGGATCACATCGATTCCCGTCAACCAATACCAGGCCTGAATCGATTGGGTAAAAGCGCCGGGTTCTGTCTGTGTCGCATAGTTACCCGGTCCGGAAATATAAGAGCGCTGTTTGGCGAGGCGATGCCAGCTGATAGGACCACTCTCTCCAGGCACGTACAGGCTCACCGCCAGATCCTCTCCCGCCTTGACCTGGAAGCGAAGGGGGTCGCTGTGGGCTGTCATCCCCGGTTCAATGGTGACACTCTCCTTTCCTCCGAAAGTGACCCGGTTGTTGGTATGGGGAAGCAAGGCCGCTCCCTCCTCTACCTTCCCAATATAAATATCCTGGAAGGTGACCGGCTGCTGTCCAAATTGATTGGAGAGGCGGATCCGCACTTTTTTTCCATCCAGATGGGGATGGATGATCTGACGCAATGTCCGGTTCTCCACTCCTTTCAAGGCCTCTCCAGAAGGTTCCTGGTGACTAGCCATCCAGACTCCCATCCATGGTGGCTCCGGTTTGACCGCCTCCGCCTCTTCCTGGGCGTCCCAATGGAACGCGGCCCAGATTCCCCAGATCAGTGCCGCCACCCCGATCAATATTTTCTTCATTCTCTTCCGTCCCCTTGTACTCCGATAGTGAAGATTCACTATGTATTCTTACGCTATTTTACCCGGTAATTTCCTTACGGTTCAACCGGCCTTCTAATTTGTTCACTATTTGTACAATTACAACCATTGCCTGCGGCCTGAGATCCAAATGAACCCTTTACTACAGACGTTGATCCATAACTGGAGTCGGGATGAGGTTACACATGGAATGATTCCACCTCGCAAGAACATGTGAAACCTCACCCTAACCCCCTGCAAACGTAGCAAATCACAACACTTCTAATAGACTTCGTAGTTTTGACCCGTTTGCGCCCCGTCAACACTTTTTTTATAAGCAAGGGCTACACGAGCGGCAGGAACAGCTGCAAAACCGGGGAAAAACTTATCGTATTTATCCCATGATTCTTGTAAGACATTGGGGCTGACACTGTTTATACGAATCCCCCTAGGCATTTCAATGGCGGCAGACTTGACGAATGCTTTGACGCCTCCATTGGCCATCGCTGCCGATGCCCCTTGCGGGATCGGGTCATCCATCATGATTCCCGTTGTTAAAGTGAAACTCCCACCCTCATTTATATAATCCATTCCTAAAAGCACTAGATTGATTTGACCTTTCAGTTTGCCTTCGATTCCGACTTCATTTAACTCCGGAGTCAACTCTGAAACCGGCCCAAAATGCGCACCGCCTGCTGCGCTGACTAGGGCATCCACTGGGCCTGTCTGTTCATACATCTGCTGAATACTCGCAACTGAAGTTATATCCACTGAAACATCTATGCCATTTCGTCCGGCACAAATGATTTCATGATTTTTCCCCAATACTTCAGTAACTGCTTTTCCGATCGTGCCACTGGCACCAACAACTATGACTTTCATTTTTTGATGCCACCTTTCAGTTTTGAGCATCGTGGTTTTCTGGTCCCCCCAAATCTCTGTTCAGTTTAACAATGAAGCATGATTCTTACCAGCTCCGACCAGAACAGTTCCAACTGTGCATCCTAAGCACGAAATTTCTGAAATCCCATCAAAGTCATTCGGCTGGGTGGGTTTTGAATCCATTTATACGTTGGTTCCTGTGTTATCATGGACACAGAAATCCAAGCAGCCGGGGTGATTTGGTGAAACGGTTCGGCATCTCGGGCCCTCTGTGGTGGGCCCTCCTGCTGGTGGGTGTTCTGGCCGTCCATTTTTTCATTACCTTTTGGTATCTGACACCCAACAACCCTGTGAAAAGCAAGTGGTGGGACTCACTGTACGCTTATATGGACCCTTTGTTCACTCAGAATTGGAAACTCTTCGCCCCCAATCCGATCTCCCAACATCAGGATGTTTGGGCCAAAGCCCGGGTGAAAAATCCTGCCAATGGCCAAGTTCAGGAGACAGACTGGCAAAACATCACCGCTCCTATGATCCAAGAGAAGCAACCGAAGCGAATCTCCTCAGAAGATCGGATTCTGCGGCAGATTAATGTAGGGGCTCGCCAATTCCGGAGTAAGGACCCGAAGGAGAAACAAGAAGGGGAGTGGATTCTACAACGGTCGGCCTCCACGGCTTTGGGACAAGCTTTACCTGACAGTCATCTCTCCCAGGTCAAAATCCGAGTAGTGACCAATCTCTTCCCTCGCTTTCAGGATCGTCATAAGGGGGATGATGAAACCCCGCTTCATTTTCAAGAGTCCGGATGGTTAGAATATCAACCGGCAGATGCCTCTCCAGCAAAGGAGTGGCCGGAATGATCAAAGGACTGGAACACTTCCTGACCACGCGCCATTTGCTGATCGGAACCGGCCTGATGCGCATTTTCCTCGGAATCGGGATCTTATATCATCTATTTTTCCACTACCGGGAACGACATCTGCTGTGGGGAGCCAGCGGATTGTGGCCGACGGACAAGTTTTTAGAAGCGTCGGCAGAGCGGGGGATCCTCACCCTGTTCCATTGGACGGATTCCCCTTGGTTTTTCGAAGGTGTCTACCATCTCGCGATCCTGATCGTCCTGATGTTCACCCTGGGATTTCGAACCCGGTTGGCAACCGTACTCACTTTTTTGCTGTTCTGGTCCTTGTATTACCGCAACCCTTTCATCACAAACGGCGGCGAGAATATTGTGCGCATACAGCTCTTCTATCTGATGTTTACCCAGGCGGGAGCCGCTTGTTCCCTGGATCGGTGGTTACAAAAACGGAAACCAAGGAAACCACCCAATCGGCTTGCCCCTTATGGAACGGTTCTGCACAATATGGCAACGGCAGCCATTATCATCCAACTGATATTTATGTATTTCACTTCGGGTATATATAAAGTGATGGGATCGATGTGGCAGGAAGGGACCGCTGTCTATTATGCGATGCGAGTGCAGGATTATGTCTGGCCTGGGGTGAGCCCCTGGTTCTGGCAATCGGAAACGGTGTTCGTTTTCCTCAGCTATGCCTCCGTATTGTTCCAAGTGGCCTTTCCTTTTCTCCTTCTCAACCGCTACACCAAATACCTGGCTCTGTTGGGAGTGTTCAGCTTCCACACTGGAGTGGGGTTGATGATGAATCTGAGTCTATTCTCCTGGTATATGATCTCTTGTGAATGGATCCTGCTCAGCGATAGGGATTACCACCGCCTGGCCCGCTTCGGTAAAGGGGTCCGAGCCAAAGGAGGTGCCTGGATCTTGAAGCATCGACCCGCTTTTTTCACCCGTTGGGAGGTAACGGTCTTTTATGATGGTTGGTGTCCTTTCTGTACCCAAAGCGTAAACACCGCTCGCCGGCTGGATTGGCTTCGTCTGTTGAAGTTTGTCTCCTTCCGGGAGCCTGGGGTCCCGGAACGTTTTGGCCTCGACCCTGACCGGCTGGAAAAACGGCTGCACAGCACCGGAGACGGAAAAACCTTTCACGAGGGAATCGACGGAATCCTGCAGATGGTAACCCGCCTCCCCCTCCTGTGGCCGGCGGTCCCCTTTTTGTTTTTCTCCCGGTGGCTGGGCTTCGGACAGCGGGTCTACGACTGGATCGCCGCCCGCCGCACTCTTCTCCCCACAGGGGGCTGTGACGAACACTGCTCCATCGAGGATCCAAAAAAATCCTCATGACTTGGACCATCCACTAGAAAAACACCGGATCGGGAAATTCGGTGTTTTTCCAGTGCTGTCTTCCACTCTTTCCGATCTGATTCGGCTCGCACTCATTCACAGGAAGGGGTTTCGGGAGCAGGGTCATTCGTAACCATGCCATACCATTATAAACAAGCAGGCGTCTGGGGTAGACGCCTGCTTGTTTATTTGAAAAAACTGATCCACTCCAGAGCTGTGTTTAACCAGGAGACGAGGCCAGAATCAAAACTGACGTTTCCCTCTTCCCTTGCCCCATCATAAAATATGGCCATTCACACGTCTGTCTTGAATTATTTTACGGAGACCTCCATCTTCACTTGGGCATCGCCAGCGAACACGATGGTTCCTCCCTTAGGAAGTTTCACTTCCTGATCGCCGCTGACCACACTGAAGTTTTCACAAAGACCTGTTTTGTCATATACGGCAAAGGATGCTTTTTCGGGCATGGTCACCTTCATCGTCTTGCCCGCAGCCTGCTCGGATACCTTGTACCATTGGGCATGACCGCTCGCCGGAATCGTCACCGATGAATTTGTAACAGTATCGATCGGTTTCAACCCATCCTCACGCACATACTGGGTTCCTAAGCTGGAGAGGTATTCAACTCCGTCTTTTTGATAGAACTCAAAGGTCTGGAGATCTCGGCCGTACATCGTCGGAATTTGTAATTCACTACCCGATGTGTTGGTCCCTGTTATTTTTTGGTCTGCGATATATCCAGGTGTTTCTTTGGGCAAGTTCAGTTTAAGAGTAGACATCAACAGATACGTCATCGATGTATACTTCTCGCTGATCGGATAATACCTCTTCCCGTCACGCTCTTTCCATGTAGCTGCTGTTTTATCCGATATTTCATGATCTTCAATCTTCTGAGCGGAGTAATGAGATAGAGCGGTCTGACCGAGCCCCGGCATCGAAATATACGTTTGATTCCACAGGTACGTACGACCCGCCAGCTTCACAAAATTGACCTTGTCGCTCCCATCTGGGCTTACAAAGGAACCGTCCCCAGTATACACATATTTCTCAGGGGGAGCTTCCGGCATGAGCGGCGAAGATTCCGTTGTATTCAATGATGATACCGTCATTTCACCGTCTTTGCTGATTTCCACCTTTTTGGATTCTCTCGAAGATCCGTATATGCCCGCTTCTTTTCGTAGACTTGTCGGGAGATCCGCCTGCTCCGGTTTGCCGTGGGATTTCGCGGGCTTCAGCTTGTCAATGTCTCCTTTCTCTTTCAATGCATGAAGCAGAATTTGATTCCCTAACAATTGATCTGTCAAGCTGTCGCCCCCGGAAGTGAGAACGGCCACCGCCATCTTTTTTTCAGGAAGCACCACGAGGGATGCGTGATACAGGTTGGTGTCTCCCCCTTTGCTCAGTGCCTTGATGTTGTAGTCACTGAAGGGGAATAGATGGACACTGTCCCAACCGAGTCCAAAATTAAACGTGTTATCTGTCTCTTCTGGCCACATGCCTTTTTTATACTCTTCTTTCTCCATGGCACTTATAGATTTTTTCGAAAGTATGCCTTCCCTTTGTCCCGTAAAGATTTGTGAGAAGCGGGCCAAGTCTTCTGCTGTGGAGTAGATTCCACCAGCTCCGATCACATTGACAGACTCGTTTGGCAATTGTCCCTTAAATTTAGCAGTTGGATCATAGAGGCCCGCCATTTGGGAAGTATCGACTGAATCCATCGGTGTTTTGGTATGGGACATCCCCAGCGGTTTCGTAAAGTGCTGATGAATATAAGAAGTAAAGTCCATCCCGCTGACCTTCTCCACCATAATTTCCGCCAGCGTAAACCCATCGTTACAGTAAACTGAATACTGACCGGGATCAGCCTTCAACTTTTGCTCTGCCAATTGTTTCAACAACGTATCGTGAGCATAGCTGTCGTTATCCTCCATAAGCAAAGAGTTGGCCATGGACGATCCATAGAGACCGGAGGAGTGATTCAACAACATGCGCGGTGTAATCTTCTGATACCGTTCGTCTTTCATCTTAAAATCAGGGACATACTCGACGACAGGTGTATCCAAATCAATTTTCTTCTCATCCACCAGCTTCATTACGGCCGCTGCTACGAACATTTTGCTCGTGGATCCGATGCCGTACATGGTCTTCCCTGTCAGCGGTTGTTTTCCTTTCTCGTCATTCCGGCCGGTCTGACCGGATACGACAATCTGGTCATGATCGATCAGTGCATACTGAACACTGGTCATACCGTATTTATCTGTAAGGAGTTTCGCCTTCTCTCCTGCGACCTTCTGTGTTTTCTCATAAGAAGATGCATTTGCTTTTTTGTCGGTATCTAATATGCCTGCGTCAAACATCTCTAAGATTCCTGCAATCACAACCAAGATCACCACAATCGGCACTGCCAGTATCCAGAGTCCTTTTTTTGTCATGGGAGCCTCCTGTTTTGAATTTGATAAGGGTTTGAGTTGAAAACTCCATTCGCATCAACTGCTCCTGGAGGTTTCACCCAGCGGAATACATCAACTTACATCCACCCGATCGATGTTCCGAAAGCTCAGGTAGGTGAAAAAGATCCCCAATGCAGCCAAAGTCAGTGGAACCGCCGTGATGGAACTCAGAGAGAAGCCATCATTGTTGGAAACTACGATTGCCACGATGAAAATGGATGAAACGACTGTAGCCACCACGGAATTCTTGCGAAGGCCCAGCACAAGGGATAGTAAACTCATCCCTGCAGCGCCAACGGCTTGCGTGAGGACATAGATGGCATGCTGGGTCAGCAGGCTTGTCGTTAAAGTACCCGACACCTCACCCACCACGTGATTGACCCCGATCAGCAGTGCGTCTACAAGCAAATTGGCCAAGATGATATTGATAAAGGTCCAAGAGAAAACAATGGACAGCTTGGCAAAAATCAGTTTCTTGCGGTTCACCGGGTAAGCAAAAAGAAGACCGATCGTTTTATCTCTGAATTCGTTAATAATGAGCCTGGAAATGAGTACTGACGCATAAATCACAAATGTTGCGCGCACCAATGTATCCACCAAAGTCAACATGCTTGAATAGCTATGAAAGGGACTCTCTCCCGGTCCTATCATGCTGGAAAAGTAAAAGAGCAAGCTCACACTGACAATGCCCACATAAGCCAACAAAGATCCCCAAACATAACCGGTAAAAAGCTTTTTCTTAAATTCCAGTTTGATGAGATGCATCATCTTGGCCGCCTCCCTTCACCATCTCGAAGAAATAATCTTCTAATGTTTGATGATAGCGATGGATCGATTCAATCGGCACATCGTTTAGTACCAGCTCTTTGGATAGGGCCTCCTGGGAAACCCCCTCATCGTAAACTCGAATGGCGCGGTCGCCGATTTGTTTGAAATTTTCCAAATCCAGTTGATCCGTAAGCACAAAGGAAGCACGGGTAATATTCGATGTGACAATTTCCACATATGCCGTGGTCGATGCGTGAACATCCTCCATAGATACCTCGCGAACCAATCGTCCCTGATGGATCACACCGATCGTATCCGCGACCTGCTCAATCTCCGAAAGCAGATGACTGGAAATTAATAGCGTGATACCCCATTCGTCACGCAACCTGCGAAATAAGTTCCGCATGAGTTGGATGCCTTCTGGGTCCAAGGCGTTTACAGGTTCATCCAACAAGAGCAATTCGGGCCGTGTTGAGATGGCGCGAGCAATCGCAAGCCGTTGTTTCATGCCTAAGGAGAATTGTTTGACAGGCTTGTTTTTGACTCCTAGAAGTTGCACCATCTCCATCGCTTCGCGAAAATCCTTTTCATTGTAATATCCCATGTATTCGCCATGAATCTCTAGATTTTGCTGTGCAGTGAGCTTCTCATAGAAGATCGGCGTCTCGATCAAATGACCCATCCGCTTCAAGTGTTCCATCGAATTGACTAACAACCGTTCTCCGAACAATTCGATTTCACCACCGGTTGGCTTGACCAGCCCCAGTAGCATCTTCATCAGCGTCGATTTTCCGGCGCCATTGGGTCCGAGAAAACCATAGATCTCACCCTGGCGAACATTCATATTGACATCCGCCACCACTTCTACTCCTTCATAACTCTTGCTGAGCAGTCGTGTCTGGATGATATTTGCCAAATTCCTCACTCCCCACTTCGTTTCGCTTATTTATAAGAATACCGTTGGGGTCTCACTTTTTAATAACGCAAACATTACTTATTCCTTAAGTTGTTGAGCAGATGGATGTTTGGATACAGGAAGGGTGACAGAAAAGCAAGTGCGCTGTCCTAGGATACTGTCCAAATGGATCCGGCCACCTATTTGCTCTGTTAGCCTCTTCGTAATAGCCAAGCCCAGCCCGCTGCCTTGTACACTGCGATTTCTGGAGTCATCCATGGTATACATTCGATCAAACACCCGAGCCTGATCCCCTCTGGGGATTCCCCGGCCCCGATCGATCACGTCAATCTGAAAGTTCCCTTGGATTCGTGTAAGAGATAAGCCCAAATAACCTCCATCGGAACCGTAACGGAGGGCATTAGATAACAGGTTGTCCAGAATTCGGGTTAAGACCTCTTCATTCGCATACACCCACGCCGGTTCTTCAGGCAGACGAATATCCACCTCCATATCCTGTTCGGAGAGGAGATCGAAGTAAGTCAGGATGCGTTGGCGACAGACCTCGCTTGCGTCTATGACGGAAAATGTGATGTCGTAGTCACCCGCCTCCAGTCTCGATAGATCGAAGAAAGCGATGACCAGTTCTTGCACTTGAATCGTTTTATGATATAACTGGCGGATCATTCTCTGGCGTTCCTCCTGAGACAATTCCACATTCCGGTCCAGCACCTCAGCGTAACCCATGATCACCGTCAGCGGCGTCTTCAAATCATGAGATACATTGGCCAACATCTTGCGCATCGCCCGTTCCATTTGCACATAATCGGAAGCCGACTGGCATGCCCGGTCCAGCAAGTCATTGAGAGAGCGAAGTAGCTGACGCAATTCTGGCTCTGTCGTCATGACCAGCAACCTCTCCTGTGTGAGAGGTTGGCTCTTATCTGTGAATTTTTCCATCTTTCGGTTGATATAATCCAGATCTCTTCGTAATGACCGTTTGGAAGCCCGCTCACGTAGATATAATAAAAAAAATCCAATCGCCACTATGAGTCCCATCCAGCCGAACCCGACCATTTATTTCTCCCCCAACCGATAACCGATGCCCCACAACGTACAGACATAACGTGGATGGGAAGGATCGTCCTCAATCTTCTCCCGCAAACGTCTCATATGTACGTTAATGACGTTATCATCGCCGTAGTATTCTTCCTTCCATACGAGTTGATAGATCATCGCTTTCGTGAAAACTCGTGTGGGATGCTGCACGAACAGCTTCAGAATCTGAAATTCCTTCGCCGTCAGCTTAATCTCCCGGTTTTTCTTCAATACCTTGAAATTGTCAGGATCTACAACTAAATCACCGACGGTCAGCAACTGCTGCGACTCCATGCCCGAATCGGGATGGGAATATTGCGTCGCCCTGCGAATAGATGCTTCGACCCGAGCGGCCAATTCCATGAGGGAGAAGGGCTTGGCAATATAGTCATCAGCGCCAAATCGCAATCCCAATGTTTTATCGACTTCCCCATCCTTTGCCGACAGAATCAGAATGGGCACCTGGCTTTGCTCACGGATTTGTCGCAATACCTCCAATCCGTTCAGCTTCGGCAACATCAAATCCAACAGGACCAGGTCATAATGGTCTGACGTGAACTGTTGAAGTGCATGTTCACCGTCGTGAACCACTGTAGATTGGTAGCCTTCTTTTGCTAAGTAATCCGCCACCATGTCACTGATCGCCTGGTCATCCTCGATAATCAACAAATTTCCCTCCATCGCATAGTCCTCCTGATTCTATTAATGTTGTTTTTTTCAGATCCATGTTACCCATTTTCGGATTTGGCGCATACCGATTCATCCGGCCTCACTCCATCCAATTGGAAAGGAGGCTCTTTGAAAAACAGGCTGTCGAGAATTTTTCCCGACAGCCTGACCGTCTGGAATGACATTGAGCTTTCAAAACCATTGTGCACAAAGGGGCTTCTTTTTTTCAAATTTGGTTTTGGTTAATCGACAGCCCTAGCACCGTCTACCCGATCTAATATAGATAACTCCCTCAGCTAATTTCTTGGCTTCTCTCCTGCACCGGGATTTGGCGTCCGAATCGATGCATCTTGACTTCAAACGTCTCAATTAATTTTTTTATTTTTTTACTTTCTCACCTAATATAGGTGCTATTTGATCAAATAGATCTGGATCCATATTAAACACCTTTAGCTGTGAATTGATTATCTCTAAAACATCGTAGTATGCAAAGTTAAGTCCATTATTAAATTCGTCCCCGTTCTTCAGTGAATCATTGTACTTCTCCTGGAATGATATCAATTAAATCAGATAGAAACGACTGTAACTCACTATCCATTCCTTACTCCTCCTGACTAATTTCTTTCCTTCAGAATGTCTTCAAGTATAGCCTTCTGTTCTTTTTGCCTTTTTATATCGGATGGCCATTTTTTGTTAATAACGCCTTTTGTTGTCTTGGATCAAGCTCTTTGAAACCAGGAATGTACTTTGTAGGATTCTTAATCTTATCTTCATGTTCTTCAATTTGTTTTTGAATCGAAGATATCCCCTTGTTAATCTGGTCATTGGATTTTGAAACATATTGCTTATAGAAGCCTGAATGTTTTCCGCCTTCCTTTGCAACTTTATAGTGGGGACTAAAAGGACACCCACACGCAGTCTTTTTCCCTTTCCGGGCCACGTCGTCTAAGTTTTTCTTGCCTGCGGTTAAGGCTTTGTCGCCGTACTTCAGGGCCATTTTCCCGCCCTTCACCGGTTTGGCGATGGGAACTACCAATGCGCCTCGAAAGAGGCGTTCTCCCCATCCGATCTCGTTGCCATCTTCATCCACTCCGGTGATGGCTGCTTTGGCGTCGTGAAAACCGATGAAATCCAGCGCTACATCTCCAGCTCCTTTGGCAAACTGTAACGCCGCGTTTTCATCCTTCTCTTCGGGAGGTGGGGGGCTATCGACCTTTGGAGAGGGTGATTGCTCGGTATCCGTTTCTTCAGTTGGAGGGGCTTCCCCTGCTCGTGGACTTGATTCACCTGTTGCTATCTATTTTAGGACTCCTCATAATTTTAATGCACCGTTTACTCGATCTAATATAGATAACTCCCTCAGCTAATTCTGAGAGAGTACCATTATTCAACAAGTCGATATTATGATTCGACTCATCTTGTCACGAGCATACGGAAATCAATCCCATTTATTATAATCAATCTTCAATGACTCTTTTCCCGCTTTTTCAATTTCATGATGATCCAAATACATCCTCACTTTGTTTACTTCTTGTTCCCAATCAGGTCCACTATGTATATCAACATAGTAAATAAAGTCTTCTATTAACCCTTTATTTACTGGATCTAATTGAATCGCTTTTTTGTACGCAAAAAACATAAAATAAACATCTAAATACATCAGATCACTAATGTCTTTGTCCAAAGCATGGATGAGCACACTTGCGTCTGTTTCATCTTTTATTTGGTCAATCAAAAAATCATACTGATCACTGATCGCCTGCTCAGGAGAAATTTTGTAGCTCTTGTACATATTAAGTAACTCTTCAATTCCCTGCGATATCTTGTTCAAATGAGTTCATCCTCGAATATTAAATTCTAAACGATTAAACGTCGCCAACATCCCCCTCGCTCACCAATTTCCTTTATCAAAATCCTCATGATCAATTTCCTTAATGTATACCGATATCCATAATACCGTATGTTCCATTAGAAGTATTGGTTGAAATGCAGTCTAGCAGCCAAACCGAATAAATTTAAAGACAGGGAGAAACATAGGATTCAATATACAAACCGGTCTTCCTTAAGTTATATTCAACGGAGGAATAGATTCCCGTAAACTCCTGATCAACTTCATAGGTGTCCAGTTTCACTTGACTCTATCATGAACGCACTTCCCCAATTGTCTTTGTGACTGCCAACTGTTCGCGATCCTGGACCGACTATTCTGTCCCCTTTTTTCTCCGACAGAGTATCCAGTACTCGAAAAAATCCCCAGACTGAATCATCAATATCAACACCTCTTATTCATGATCTATAGGCCACTGTGCGTGAAATATTACCACAACCAACAACATTAATGTATACATAAAGGAACCTACAATTATTCCAGACAGAGATTGCGCTGCCCAGTATGATAAAATTCCTGCCACACCCCCTCCTATCAAACCAAAAGAAACCAAAATTTTTCCCAGAACTGTTTTGGGGTTTATTAATTCGGAGATAATTCTGTGTCTGTATATATGACTTACGCAAACTGTAATAATATGCAAGAAAATTAATAGAAAGAGAAAGCCCAAGGATTCATTTAACATTCGGGTAATAAAAACAGCAACTAATATTGCTGATACATTAATCTGAATCAACCCAAATACTAAACGAAACATTTTGCTATAATGCCATTTTCTTATTTTACTTATCAATATAAGGATCAACTGGGTCAAACAATATCCGAAACTACAGATCCCAATAAGCAATGAGGGATTTGGGGAAACGGTAGCCAATAAGGAAAAAAAGATCGGAAGAATAACACCTTGATATGTTAAAGAACCTAACTCATCCATCCGTTTTCTCTCTGAGCTCCTCATTTGTCCTTCTCACTCCCACTAAATATTCAACTGAACCAGGACTTCACCTTGTCAATCCCCTTCTGAAACACCTTTTTATTCCGTTTTTTAGTTTATTCCCAGGTGAACTTGAAAGTCCCCAACCCCATTCCATGATATTTCTAACCAACATCTCTTCCCAATGACACCCCGCAAGTTATATCTCTATACGTGTCAGATTAAGAAAAGTTTCAGTTCAAATTGTAGATTGCCAAGAAGGCAATAAAAAAAGCAGCCAAAGTGGCCGCTGTTCATTACCTTATTCCCCTTCATACTTTGCCTCATGAGGGGAGTGTTGGTTGGAGTGCCGCTCCTACCCTGATGGTGAGATCTCCTTTGACGTCACCTTACCAGTCAATATATCAATGTAC
>CAUGKZ010000003.1 GCA_959600065.1 uncultured Kroppenstedtia sp.
TTCCTGATCATCGGATTCACCTACTTCTACACTTTTGTGCAGATCAATCCGGTGCAATTGGCGGATCAGATGAAGAAAAACGGGGGGTATATCCCCGGCATTCGTCCGGGTAAGAACACCTCGGTCTATTTGACCAGAATCATGAACCGCATCACCTTGGCTGGGGCGCTCTTCCTGGCTGCCGTCTCCATTTTGCCCGTCTTTTTCACCAGTCTGGCAGGCTTGCCGCAATCCGTGCAGATCGGTGGAACCTCTCTGCTGATCGTGGTGGGGGTTGCTCTGGAGACGATGAAGACCATTGAGAGCCAGCTGATTAAACGGCACTACAAAGGCTTTATCAAGTGATCGGGGTCCCGGCTGATCCAAAGGGGCATCCTCACCGGACCCTTCATCACGCAGCCGATTCGCGGGTGGATCATCGAGCCTCATCTGTGCCGGAAGGCTGGATCCGTTCATAGCCTGCGAATCACCGGGAGGGATGAGATTTGAATATCGTGCTCATGGGATTGCCCGGTGCTGGGAAAGGAACTCAGGCGGACCGAATCACCGCAGAGCTTCATATCCCGCACATTTCCACAGGGGACATCTTCCGACAGGCGGTGAAGGAGGGGACGCCGCTGGGACTGGAAGCCAAGAAATACATGGATGAGGGCCAGTTGGTTCCTGACCGGGTCACGATCGGTATTGTGAAGGAGCGGTTAGGCAAAGCTGATTGTGCCGAGGGTTTTCTATTAGACGGATTTCCCCGCACGGTCCCCCAAGCTGAAGCTCTGGACGAAACATTGAAAGAGTTGGGCCGCTCCCTGGATCATGTTCTGTACATTGAGGTGGCGGAAGCTGAACTGTTGAAACGGTTGACCGGGCGCCGGATCTGCAGCGAATGTGGTACCACTTACCATGCAGTGTTCGATCCGCCAAAACAGGATGGGATTTGTGACCGTTGTGGTGGTTCTCTCTATCAACGGGATGATGATCGGGAAGAGACGGTGGCCAAACGGTTGGAAGTCAACTTGGGAAAAACCCGGGAACTGGTGGATTACTATCAATCCGAGGGGAATCTCCGTAGGATTGACGGAGCACAGCCCATTGACAAGGTGACTGAATCGATTCTAAAGGTACTCAGGGGAGCCATTCGATGATCATCCTAAAATCTGCAAAAGAATTGGAGCGCATGCGCAAAGCAGGACGTATCGTCTACGAGACGCACCAGATGCTAAAGGAGGCCATCCGGCCAGGAGTGACCACCCGGGAGTTGGACCGACTGGCGGAGAAGTTTATCCGCAAGCATGGGGCCACGCCTTCCTTCAAGGGATATAACGGGTTTAAAGGGAGCATCTGTGCTTCGGTGAACGAAGAGCTGGTGCATGGAATTCCTGGGGATCGGGTTTTGCAGGACGGGGATCTGATCAGCCTGGATATCGGAGCTTGCTTGGATGGTTATCACGGGGATTCAGCCTGGACCTATCCCGTCGGGAATATTTCCGAAGAGGCGGCCCGTCTTTTGGAAGTGACGGAGCAGTCTCTCTATGCGGGTCTGGAGCAGGCGAAGCCGGAGAACCGGATCGGAGATATCGCCCATGCCGTCCAAACTGTTGCCGAAACTGCTGGGTTCTCCATAGTCCGGGAGTATGTGGGTCATGGAGTCGGCCAAGAGCTACATGAAGAACCCAATGTCCCCAATTTCGGGCCTCCGGGGAAGGGTCCCCGCTTGAAACCGGGAATGACCCTGGCCGTTGAACCGATGGTGAACGCAGGCAAGCGTTATGTGCGAACGTTGGCTGACAACTGGACCGTCATCACACAGGACGGTTCCCTGTGTGCCCACTTTGAACACACCATCGCGATCACGGATCAAGGCCACGAAATATTGACCACAGCGTGAAAGGTGAAGGGTGATGGATGCGATGGATGCCGAAACCCGACCTCAAAAGGGACAGGTGGTCCAGGTGTTAAGGGGTCGTGAGGCGGGGAGATATGCAGTGGTGATCGGCGTGGTTGAACCCCACTTCGTCCTGTTGGTGGACGGGGATAAACGGAAGGTCGGCCAGGCGAAAAAGAAGAATATCAAGCATATCCAACTCACCCACTACATCGCCCGGGAAGTAGCGAATTCCTTGGAAAAGGATGGTCGGGCCGACAACGCCAAAATACGCTACGCCTTGAACCAATACCTGCTCCGGCAGGAGCGGAGAAAAGGAGAGTGAGTCAATGGCCAAAGAAGATGTGATCGAAGTGGAAGGCAAGATCATCGAACCTTTGCCTAATGCGATGTTCCGAGTGGAACTGGATAACGGTCATAAAGTCCTCGCCCACGTTTCTGGGAAAATCCGTATGCACTTTATCCGGATTCTGCCGGGGGACCGAGTGACGGTCCAGCTCTCCCCGTATGACTTAAGCCGCGGCCGGATCACCTACCGCTATAAGTGATGGCCCGGATGGGTCCCCTCGGATGTCGCACCGATCCAAATTGAAATCCGGATTTGTTACCGGAGAACTGACACCGAGTGGAAACAGGAGGGATACGAGATGAAAGTACGTCCTTCGGTCAAGCCGATCTGCGAAAAATGCAAAGTGATTCGCAGAAAAGGAACCGTTATGGTAATCTGTGAAAACCCCAAACACAAACAAAGACAAGGATAAGATAGGAGGTGTTCACCATTGGCTCGTATTTCGGGTATTGACCTCCCCCGCGACAAGCGAGTGGAAGTAGCGTTGACCTACATCTTCGGGATCGGTCGTTCTCGTGCCAAAGAAATCCTGAAGGAAACCGAGATCAACCCTGACACTCGGGTCCGTGATCTGACGGAAGATGAAGTTTCTAAGCTTCGTAGCACCATCGACAAAAATCTGGTGGTGGAAGGGGACTTGCGCCGTGAAGTCGCCCTCAACATCAAGCGGCTGGTAGAGATCGGTTCCTACCGTGGAATCCGCCACCGCCGTGGACTGCCAGTCCGGGGTCAGAAGAGCAAAACCAACGCGCGGACCCGTAAAGGTCCCCGTCGGACAGTCGCCAACAAGAAAAAATAACCGAGGTAAGGAGGGAGAAGAATGGCTGCTAAGAAACGGACAACGAACCAGCGCGTGAAACGCCGTGCACGTAAAAATATTGAATCGGGCGCGGTGCATATCCGCTCCACCTTCAACAACACGATTGTGACCATCACGGATCGGCGGGGGAACACCATCTCCTGGGCTAGCTCTGGCACTCTCGGTTTCAAAGGATCTCGCAAGAGTACACCCTTTGCTGCACAGATGGCTGCGGAAGCCGCTGCCAAAGAAGCGATGGAGCACGGCTTAAAAAGCGTCGAAGTGACGGTAAAAGGACCGGGGGCCGGTCGAGAAGCGGCGATCCGTTCTCTGCAGGCTGCCGGGCTGGAAGTCAGTCTGATTAAAGACGTCACCCCGATCCCCCACAACGGTTGCCGCCCACCAAAGCGTCGCCGTGTCTGATGCGTGACGCGGGTTGATTCCGGGATTGGCGTTGGTTTATACTGGTAGAACTATGTGTATAATGGTACTGGACAAATTTATTGGTTGGTTTACCCAACGATCCATCGGCCGGGAACACGCATAGATTTTCACCACGATTGACTGAAGACCACCCGGAATGCGACGTTCTGAAGGAGGGTTTCAAACCGTATGATTGAAATCGAGAAGCCGAAAATTGAAACCGTGGAAATCGGCGACGACGGCCGCTACGGAAAATTTGTCGTGGAACCCTTGGAACGCGGATACGGCACCACCCTTGGCAATTCACTCCGACGCATCTTGCTGTCATCTTTGCCTGGTGCGGCAGTCACCTCGATCCAGATTGACGGAGTTCTGCACGAGTTTTCCACAATTCCCGGGGTGGTGGAGGATGTTACGGAGATCATCCTCAATCTGAAGCATCTGTCTCTCAAGATTCACTCTGATGAAGAGAAAGTCTTGGAGATTGATGTGGAGGGTGGCGGGGATGTGAAGGCCGGAGATATCCGGGCTGATTCCGATGTGGAAATTCTTAACCCGGATCTTCATATCGCCACTTTAGCCAGTGATGGGCGCCTTCACGTCCGTATGACTGCTGACCGCGGCCGGGGTTATGTGCCGGCGGATCGAAATAAACGGGAGGAGCAGACCATCGGGGTGATCCCGATCGACTCGCTCTATACTCCCATCAAACGTGTCAACTATCAGGTGGAAAACACTCGGGTTGGCCAAGTGACCAACTACGACAAACTGACGCTGGAGGTATGGACGGACGGGAGTCTTCATCCCGACGAATCCGTCAGCCTCGGCGCCAAAATCATGACGGAACATCTGATGCTCTTCGTCGGTCTGACCGAAGAAGCCCAAGACGCCGAAATCATGGTGGAAAAGGAAGAAGACAAAAAAGAGAAGGTCATGGAAATGACCATCGAAGAGCTGGATCTCTCCGTCCGATCCTACAACTGTCTCAAGCGGGCCGGCATCAACACCGTCCAAGAGCTGACACAGAAGACGGAAGAAGACATGATGAAGGTTCGCAATCTGGGGCGTAAATCGCTGGAAGAAGTGCAGGAGAAACTCGCAGAATTGGGACTCTCCCTGCGCAGCGATGAGTGATCGCAATCTCTAAAAGAGGGAGGGGAAATCCATGGCATACTCCAAGCTGGGTCGCAACTCAAGTGCACGGAAAGCTCTGCTTCGTGACCTCGTGACTGACCTGATCATCCATGAGCGGATCGAAACGACTGAGTCCAGAGCGAAGGAAGCTCGTTCCATTGCCGATAAAATGATTACCCTGGCAAAACGGGGCGACCTCCACGCTCGCCGTCAGGCAGCCTCCTTTGTTCGTAACAATCGTTCCCGGACGGAACGGGAGGGAGAGCAGGACAACCACGAAAAGGTGGATGCAGTGAAAAAGTTGTTTGATGAAGTGGGTCCCCGTTATGAAGAGCGCAACGGTGGATATACCCGCATCATTAAAATCGGGCCGCGCCGCGGGGACGGAACGGAAATGGTTTATCTCGAATTAGTGGAGTAAGAAAATCATTTTTCTGGAACAAAGGGAGAGGGCAGGATCGTTCCGGTCCTGAAATCTGCCCTTTTTTCTTTATGGAGAAATATAGGTTCCTGAGGTGGATAAGATGGCGCCAATCCTGCAGTTGGACGGGGTAGGTTTTCATTATGATTCCCCGGGGGAAGGAATTGATCCGGAATGGATCCTCACCGGATTGAATCTTCAGGTGGAGCCTGGAGAATATCTGGCTGTCATGGGACCCAATGGCTCTGGGAAATCCACCCTTGCTAAACTGCTAAACGGATTGTTGACTCCCGTTGTAGGGAAAGTCCACGTAGGAGAACTGGACCCTACAAACGATCAGGACTTGTCGCAAATCCGTCGCAAAGTAGGGATGGTTTTTCAAAATCCAGATAATCAGATCGTGGGGACGACAGTGAAGGATGATGTGGCCTTTGGCATGGAAAATCTGGGGGTCCCGCGGGAACAGATGTTGCTCCGGATCCGTCAGGTATTGGCACGCACGGGTTTGACGGGATTAGAGGAGGCTTCTCCTCATCATCTCTCTGGGGGGCAGAAGCAACGACTAGCCATCGCCGGGGTGATCGCCATGCAGCCGGAGGTGATCATCTTCGATGAATCCACTTCCATGCTGGATCCCTTAGGGCGGCGGGAAGTGCTGCAAGTGATGGGGGAACTTCATCGCAGAGGAACCACCCTCATCCATATCACTCATTCCGCTCAAGAAGCTTATCGTGCAGAGCGGGTGTTGGTTCTGGTGGGGGGAGAATCCCAATGGGACGGGCCCCCCGCTCAGTTGTTCCGCAAAGGGGAACAGTTGGCTAATTGGTCCCTTGAGATGCCGATTGCAGCAGAATTAAAGGAACGGCTTCGGCGCCGGGGCATGCCCATCAAGGAAGAGATCACCGGGATGGAAGAGCTGGTGGATGATCTATGGACATTGTTATCCAAGACTTGACCCATATCTATATGGTTGGCACTCCCTTTGAACAGATCGCTTTGTCGGGGGTAGAGTTGGAGATCCCTTCGGGAGGGATCGTATCCGTGGTGGGCGCTACCGGCTCGGGAAAATCCACCTTGATTCAGCATATTGCCGGTCTGTTGCCCCCTACCGGGGGACGGATTCGAGTGGGAGAGGTGGAGATCAGCCCCGACAGTCGGGATTTGTCCGCACTTAGAGGCCGGGTGGGGGTGGTGTTTCAATATCCGGAACACCAGCTGTTTGAGGAAACCGTAGCTAAGGATGTTGCCTATGGTCCGCGAAATCTGGGCCTGAGTGACAGGGAAGTGGATCGGCGCGTGGAGCAATCTCTGGACTGGGTGGGACTGAGCCTGGACTTATCCAAGCGCTCACCCTTTCAGTTAAGTGGTGGCCAAATGCGTCGGGTGGCTGTAGCTGGTGTATTGGCGATGCAACCCGAGATCCTGATATTGGATGAACCGACGGCAGGATTGGATCCTGTCGGACAACGTGAGCTTTTGAACCGGATCTACGCTTTGCACCGGGAGCGGGGGATGACGGTGATTCTCGTCTCCCACAGCATGGAGGAGGCGGCTCAGTACGCAGAAAAGATCTTTGTCATGCATCAGGGAAAAATGGCCTTTGCAGGAACCCCGGCTGAAGTCTTCTCCCAAGGGGAGCAGTTGGAAGAGTGGGGCTTGGAAGTGCCGGAGGTGGCGCAATTGACGCTTCGCCTTAATCAAAAGTTGGATCCGCCATTGCCGGCGGGACTGTTGACCCTGGATGCACTGGAACGAGAGATCCTCTTCCGTTGGAAACGGGGGCGAACCCGTTGATGCAAAATCCCATTCTGGGACAATACGTACCGGGTGACTCCCCTCTGCACAGGTTGGATCCCCGAGCCAAGCTACTGTTCGTCTTCAGCTTTATGGTTGTGGTCTTCCTCGCCAATAATGGGGCTAGCTATGGCTTGCTGGCAGGTCTGACAGTAGGGGCGCTGGTAGGGTCCGGTGTTCCCCTGAGAAACATCCTGCGGGGGTTGAAGCCGATTCTGTACCTGATCTTGCTGACGGGGATTCTCCATCTTTGGTTGACCCAGGGTGGAGGGGTGATTCTGGAATGGGGGCCCCTCGTGATCCATAAAAATGGAGCTCTGCAAGCGGTCTGGATCTCCCTGCGTTTTCTCATCTTGATTCTGATGGGGACCTTGCTAACTCTGACCACTTCCCCCATCGCCTTGACAGATGGCCTAGAACGTCTCTTATCTCCGTTAACCCGATTTGGCGTTCCCGCCCATGAATTGGCATTGATGATGTCGATCGCCCTTCGCTTTATCCCTACCTTATGGGAAGAGACGGATAAAATTATCAAAGCGCAGCGGGCGCGGGGGGCGGACTTTGAAAGTGGGGGACTGTTTAAGCGAGCCAAAAGCTATCTTCCAGTCCTGATCCCGTTATTTATCTCCTCTTTTCGCAGGGCGGAAGATCTGGCCTTGGCGATGGAAGCCCGCGGCTACAGAGGGGGCAGAGGGCGGACGCGGATCCGGGAGTTACATTGGGGAAGAGCGGATACGGTCACTCTGTTGCTATTGGCTCTGCTCACGGTGGGATTAGTATGGTTGCGGGACTGACGGGAGGGAGTCGACTGTGGGTAAAATCAAACTGACGGTAGCTTATGACGGCACCGACTTTTCCGGCTTTCAGCGTCAGCCGGGAAAACGGACCGTACAAGGAACCTTGGAAAAGCTCCTCACTCGTGTGACTGGAGAGAGCATCTCTGTCATCGGGTCCGGGCGCACAGATGCCGGAGTTCATGCACTGGGGCAAGTCATTCATTTCAAAACCTCGGTTCCGATTCCGACAGAGCGCTGGGTACGTCTGCTCAACGCTTCCCTCCCGCGGGATTTGCTGGTGACAGAGGCGAATGAGGTTCCTCTGGAATTTCACGCCCAACATGACGCCTGTTGGAAACATTACCGCTATACGATTGATACATCCTCGCTACCCGATCTTTTCCGTCGCCGGTATCAAACTCATTATCCCTACCCTCTCTCCTGTGTCCGTATGCAGAGGGCGACCGGATACGTGTTGGGCACTCATGACTTTACTTCTTTTTCCGCAGCTCGGGCTCAGGTGAAGGATCGGAGAAGGACTTTATATCGCTGTGAAGTGAAGGAAGTGGACCCCGGGATTTTCTCCATGGAAGTGGTGGGAAACGGTTTTCTTTACCATATGGTACGAATCCTCACGGGAACCCTGGTAGAGATCGGAGCCGGGAAAATCTCCCCTGAAGAAATGGGGGAGATCCTGCAGGCGAAAGACCGATCCGTTGCAGGGAAAACCTTTCCTCCAGAGGGCTTGACCCTGATGAAAGTGGGTTACACCCCCTGGAGCGGGAAACCGTGAAAAATCCCATCTCTTGACTTCTCACCCTTGTTGGTGTAATATGAGCGTTGGTATTTTTCCACTTGCCCCGGTGGAAACATGTTCGGCGCACGGTTGAAAAAAATGTTGGGATGTTATAGATTTATCTGTCTCTGATACGAGGAGGGAAAATGATGCGAACCACATACATGGCCAAACCGAACCAGGTGGAACGGAAATGGGTAGTGGTTGACGTTGCGGATCAGCCCCTGGGTCGCGTCGCCACGGAAGTGGCCACCCTGTTGCGGGGGAAACATAAGCCGGAATATACGCCTCACGTGGATACCGGTGATTTCGTAATTGTCATCAACGCTTCCAAAGTTCGCTTGACTGGCAAAAAAGCGGAGCAGAAAATGTATTATCGTCACTCGGGTTATCCAGGTGGAATCAAAGCCGTTTCCGCCGGTGATCTCCGAGAAAACCGTCCGGATCGCATGATCGAACAGGCTGTTAAAGGCATGTTGCCGAAGAATTCCCTTGGACGGCAGCAATTAAAGAAATTGAAAGTATATGCGGGATCGGAACATCCCCATGAAGCGCAAAAACCCGAAAAATGGGAAGTCAGAGGATAAGTAAAGGAGGGAACTGATTTTGGCACAAGTCCAATTTAATGGCACCGGCCGTCGCAAGGAGTCTGTCGCCCGTGTCCGCTTGGTGCCCGGTGATGGTCGCGTGGTGATCAACGGTCGGGACATGGACACCTATTTCGGACTAGAAACCCTGAAAGCGATTGTGAAACAACCCTTGGTTCTGACCGATACGGTGAATCGCTATGATGTCCTCGTCAATGTGGACGGTGGAGGTTTCACCGGTCAAGCTGGAGCGATTCGCCACGGAATCGCCCGGGCCCTCCTGAAAGTGGACCCGGAATTGCGCTCGACGCTTAAAAAAGCCGGCTTTCTGACACGGGACCCGCGGATGAAAGAACGGAAAAAGTATGGTCTCAAAAAGGCTCGCCGCGCTCCCCAATTCTCCAAACGGTAAATGGTATATCGAAAGTCCCCGCCTTTGGCGGGTTTTTTTAATGCCTGATTTTACAAAAGTAACCCCTGAACTCTCCGGCAACACTATGGGTACTCCGAACAGGGGGGTTCATGGTGAGTAAAGTAGTTTGGTTGGAGGTGTGGCGCCTCAATCGAGTGGAAAAAATGAGACAGGAGGCTCTCTACGGATTTCCATGGGGGAAGTTGTCCCGGTTGATCGACAATGTATTGGAGCCTGCTGTCAACTTTTTAGCCACACCGCAACGGGTAGCGATCGATGAGGCAGCATACCGATTAGCTTTTGAAGCTTATGTCTCCGGCATGGAAGCCAGCAGAAAAGGAGAAGTAGAATGTCCCCCCAGTCTGCCTGCCTCTGTGCGCAGGCGTTGGTGCAACCGAGTTTTTGGATACGAGGGCGGTCGACTGATCGGTCAAATCGCCGAGGAAATGGATGTCTTTCGGCAGCTGGACGAATGGACCGTCCAGTCGGTCATGTATTTTTTTGAAGAAGTCACATCCCGTTGGTTTATCCAGGGCGTCGATTACGGAATCCGACTGCGGAAGCGGGGGATCCTCTGACATAAGGACCCGACTCGTCCCATATATATGAATCAAATGAATCTGCGGGGGGAGTCGGCTCTGATGGAGAAACGGGGGGAGTGGTCGCGAAAGCGGAAGATAAGCTTAGGGATAGGGGCGGCATTGGCGGCTATCTTCCTGTGGGTGGCGGCCACTTATGGCATTCCAGGCAATTTAAATGTATGGAGTATGCCCTTGTCTGGCAAGGTGATTGTATTGGATCCGGGACATGGGGGCTATGATGGTGGGGCGGTCAGTCGGGAGGGGCTTCAGGAAAAAGAGGTAACCCTGAAGATTTCCCTTCTACTTCGAGATTATCTACAGGAATCAGGTGCACTGGTGTTTATGACCCGCGAAGTTGACAAGGATTTGGCGGGTGCCAGTCAACGAAGGCGGAAGGCGACTGATTTGATGGAGCGGGCCCGTATAGTCAAGACCAGCGGTGCAGATGTCTTTATCAGCATTCATCTCAATGCGATCCCTTCTCCCCGTTGGTCCGGTGCCCAAACTTTCTACTACCCCACAATGGAGGCCAATAAAAAATTGGCGGAAAGTATCCAGTCCGAACTGATTCGCAACCTGGATAACACAGATCGGAAGGCCCGATATAGCGGCGAGGTCTACATACTGAAGACATCCCCTGTACCTGCAGCCTTGGTGGAGGTCGGATTCCTATCCAATCCTGCCGAGGCGAGGATGCTGGGGGAGGGAGCTTATCAGAAGAAAGTAGCCTCCGCGATCTACAATGGTCTTCTTCGTTATTACTCGGTGGAGGATTCACAAAAGATGGGGGATAAATAAGTGTGTTATAATCAGGTTGAAAATGAAAATGTCACAGTCATCGAGGTGTGAGCCCATGCTGACCGTTGAAGAGATATTGGAAGCACTCCGGAAAGTGGAAGAGCCAGAGCTGAAGCACAATCTGGTGGCACTGAACCTGGTCCGCAACCTTCGGATCTTTGGGGATCGGGTGGCCTTGACCGTTATGCTTTTCTCCGAAGATTCTTCACATCGGGAACTCCTTCGGGAAAAGGTGGTTGCCACTCTTCGCCAAGCTGGCGTTGACCAAGTGGAGATTGAATTTGACACACTCTCTGCTAAAGAACAGGATGCTTTGGCAGAGAGGATTCGTCGGGAACATCAAGAAAAGGTTCGTACACGCCGGGCGGCTGGCCGCCCTGCCTTGCAGCAGGAAAATCAGATTCCTTCCATCTTGTCTAAAGACTCTCCCACCCAATTTATCTCGGTTGCCAGCGGGAAAGGTGGCGTTGGAAAGTCCACGGTTGCCGTCAACCTGGCTGTAGCACTGGCCCGGGAAGGAAAAAGGGTCGGAGTGATTGATGCGGATATCTACGGATTTAGTGTTCCGGATATGATGGGGATTGAAGAGCGCCCTGCGGTAGTGGATAAGACCATCTATCCTGTGGAACGCTTTGGCGTTAAAGTGATCTCCATGGGCTTTTTCGTGGAGGAAAATGCGCCTGTCATCTGGCGGGGGCCCATGTTGGGCAAAATGTTGCGCAACTTCTTCCAGGAGGTGGCTTGGGAAGAGCTGGATTATATGATCCTGGATTTGCCGCCGGGAACTGGAGATGTCGCCCTCGATATCCAACAGATGTTACCCCAAAGCAAAGAACTATTAGTTACCACCCCTCATGCCACCGCCGCTTTTGTGGCCGCCCGGGCAGGAGCGATGGCCATCCATACAAAACATGAGATTCTCGGTGTGGTCGAAAATATGGCCTATTATCAGTGCTCTTCCTGTGGAAACCGCGACTACATATTCGGCCGGGACGGGGGTAGAAAACTGGCTGAAGAATTGAATACGGAACTGCTCATCCAGATTCCCCTCGGGGCTCCCGACAACGGTGATCCTGAGGACCCTGAGTTTTCCCCATCTATATATGCAGAGGGGAGTCCAACAGGTCAACTTTACCGCGAACTGGCACGAAAAGTATCGAACCGGGTCTGAACGCGATCCCGTCGGTCACAGAGAAGGAAATCAGCAGATACCAAGGATCCTGATGGCGAATCGGAAGGAGCGATGAAGCCACCGACACCGGCCCTCGCCGGTGTCTTTATTTTGGAAAGAAAGGAGATGGGCATATGGGAGAGTTGATCCGAATCGATGAGGTGAGCAAAGGGTACCCGAGCGCCCATGGGACTGTAACCCCTCTGAATAAGATATCTGCTGAGATTCCCAAGGGGAGATTGTCCGTCTTTATGGGTCCCTCAGGAACAGGGAAGAGCACGTTATTTCGTCTCCTGAATCGCCTGGAAAATCCCGATGAAGGGGAGATCACTTACCTGGGGATTCCCCTGACCCAATGGGACCCGGTTCATCTGCGGCGGGAGATACATTATGTTCATCAAACTCCGATTCTGTTTTTGGACACTGTCGAGGAAAACCTGTCTTACCCTTTGTCTCTTCAAGGAGAAAAGGCATCAGCGGATCAGATGAGAGGGGTGCTGAAACAGGTGGGATTGTCAGAGTCCTTTCTGAAGAGGCCTGTGGATAGCTTGTCGGGAGGAGAGAAACAACGAGTCAATCTGGCCCGCTCTTTGATGCTGAATTCCCCTGTCCTGATGTTGGATGAACCGACATCCTCCCTCGATCCCCAAAGTACTGAAACGGTGGAAAAAATGATGATCCGTGTACGGGATTTGGGTCGCACCGTTCTGTTGATCAGCCACCAGCGGGAGCAAGCGGAAAGAATGGCTGATCTGTTATGGAAACTGGAGGAGGGACAGTTGATCTTGGAAGAGGTGAAGAAATGAGCGCCACCGCAACCCTCTCCACATTAGGGTTTATACTGATTGCCATGGTTCTATCCCTCTGGTTGAAATTGAAGTTGGAGCGGGATATTTTGATCGCCACCATTCGGGCGGGGATTCAATTGATGGCGGTCGGTTACGTACTGCAATTGATCTTTGCTGCGGATCAGTGGTATTACATTCTGGGGATGATCCTTTTGTCTATCACAGTGGCAGCCCGGAACTCAGCATCCCGGGGAGCCGGTATACCTTGGATTTTTACCCGGGTTTTTGTCACCATCGCAACTGTATGCGGTTTTACATTGGGGATGATGCTTTTGTTGGATATGATTGAATCTCGCCCCCAGACTTTGATTCCCCTCAGTGGCATGCTGGTGGGCAATTCGATGGTGGTCTCCTCTCTCCTGTTGAACCGGATGAAAGAAAATGCGGAGACGATGAAAGAAGAGATCTGGGTGGCACTCTCGCTGGGCGCAACTGGAGCGCAAGCCAGTCGCAGGGCTACCCATCGGGCGATTCGGGCCGGGATGATCCCGATGATCGATTCGATGAAGACAGTGGGATTGGTTCAACTCCCTGGAATGATGACGGGTTTGATCCTCGCCGGGACGAGCCCGGTGGAAGCGGTTCGCTATCAGTTGTTGGTGATGTTCTCCTTTACCGCATCCAGTGCGCTGGTCAGCATTTTGTTGGGATTGATGGTGTATCCGACACTGTTTAATTCCGCCCACCAGTTTGTAGGCTGGCAACAGACGGAGGGAGACAAGTGATGGTGCCCTTGGGGGGAAGATCTGAGCTCAGGTTTGTTGATTGATTCGCCCCCTATTTTGGTCTACCACGCTCGGGTTGCCATCCGGCACAAGGAAGTGAAATCTGGCCGCTCCAAATCTGACCATCGGGCAGGAGCAAAACCTTACGGAAGCAACACAGGGAAAAGGTTGCCCTTAAACTCTAGAGCTTCAGCTCTTTTAAATTGTAGTGCCCGTGGCACAAAGGTTGCTTTGGCAACATTACGACTCCCTTCCGTCACCTATTTTCTGGTTAATCAACAGCACTGATCTGAGCTTTATAACCCGGTTTCACTCTGTTTTTTTCCTCCCTCTTCCTGGCTCCCTCCTTGTTGGCCGCCTTTTTTCGAAGGTGACTCTTTCATGGATTCACTGAGCAATTTGAGAAACTTCTCTTTGAAAATGGGGCTTTCCAAGGTTTCCTCCATCACTTTTTGCATCTGCTTCCGGTTTTCTTGGCTTTTCATCACTTGATGCAATTGCTTGGAGAATTCTGGGTCTTTAAGTATATCCAGCATCATCTTCTGATATTCAGGATCCTTCATCAGCTGTTTTAAAAGATTTTTCTGCTCTTTTTGGGTCGCTTTGGCAAAACTGGCGGCTACCTGTGGCTTTTTGAATAGCCTTTCCAGCTGTTTTTGCATTTGTGGGTCGGTTATCGACTGATGGATCGTTTTTTCAAGATCCTGATCCGAAATGATGATTTCTCTTTTAAATTCAGGTTCCTGCATGACTTCTTTTAAGGCTTTTTTTCCTTCTTGAGTATGGAGGACATCCATTACCAACTGTTTGGATTCCTGATACCCCTGTTGTTTGCCCTCGGGCTTGGGGTTGGGGCTACAGGAGGTGAGGATGACCAGGAATATGGATAAGATCAATAGGAGTGCCCGTCGTAGGGTTCTGTCCATGAAAGGTCCGCCCTTCCCTTGAGAATCTTACCATTAATATGAGCAACCTGGGCGGATTTATAACCATGGAGACAAGGGGTGAGCTAGCCATATTTTGGGTAACAGATTGCGTCTACTACGAGATCGTTGGGATACAAGGCAGTTCCTCTTGGCGGCGATCCCTGTTCTCGTACACTTTGTCACGAAACGCTCCGTTTTCCATTCTGAGTGATCCCAGTTATAATGAAATGAAAGAATGGCAATGGGTATTTTCAAAGGAGAGGCCAAATACATGACAATCCGAAAGATGTTTTTCCTTTTTTGGACCACTGTAGTACTGGGTATTGTGACCGCACCTGTGGCGAGCTTGCTCGTCAACTGGCTCTTCGGCTCCCCAGGAGTGAGCTTCATCTCAATGTTGTGGGCCGGGGTGCTGTACGGGGTGGTAGCCCAGATGGGCTTCTTTGCCTATCTAGTATTTAACATGGTAGCCAAGGGGTTTATCCGCAATCCATACGTTTACCAAACGTTGCAATTGCTTGCGTTGGTAGGGGTGTTGGTTTGGCTCTATCAGACCTCTGCTGCAAAAACCGGGACCCCCGGACCTTGGCTTTTACCCTTGGTGATTTTGGGGGTAGGGCTAGTGGCCGCCTGGTTTAAGGTGAAAGCGACTTCGCGAGCTTCCTGGATTCCGGCCATATTTTTTATGGTGGCTGCTACAGTCCTCGAGGCTATCCCTTCCCTGGAGCAAAATTCTTTCCCGATGATTCTGATGATGGTATTGGTGTTGCTGGTTTGTAACATGTGGCAATTGATGCAACTCCATCGGTTGCTGGATCACGGGGCAGAGAACAAACAAAAGAGCCGGACCTCTTGAATCCGGCTGTTAATCGACAGGATTCAGTTCCACTTGGGAACCGGCGATCAATTCAGAGACGGTGACGAATTGATATCCTTTTTTCTTAAGTTTATCGATGATCACTGGCAAGGCTTCGTGCAGTTGTTTGCTGGAATCGCTGGCATGCATCAGGATGATGTCTCCGGCGTGGGCCCGGCTGATCACGCGGTTGATGATTTTCTCCTTGCCGGGATTCATCCAATCCAGAGAGTCGGTGTCCCACTGAATGGAGGTATACCCCAACTGGTCGGAGATTTTCAATACGCGTTTGTCAAAGTCCCCGTTGGGATAACGGATCAAGTTGGGCTCTTGTTTGGTTAACTTCGTCAAAATCTGGTGAGACTTGCGGATCTGTGTTCGGATCTGTTCTTCGCTCAAGGTACTGTAATTAACGTGACGGTGGCCATGACTCCCAATTTCAAAGCCGAGGTCTGCAATCCGTTTCACCACGTCTGGGTGGGTTTCCGCCCAGGGAGAAGAGAGGAAGAAGGTTGCTTTTTTAACTCCTTTTTGTTCCAATGCATCTAGGATTGGGCCTGTCCGTTCTTCCCCCCAACTGATGTCAAAGGTTAATGCCAACTGTTTTTTATCTGTGTCCACACTATAGATTGCCGCCGGACCTGAATTCAGAGGCATAAATACTTGGATGTTCTGTTGTTCGGCATAGAAGATGCCCAATGCGAAAAAGATCGCCACCACGGCCATCAGGGCCCTTCTGATCCGTTTCCCGGATAAAACCCAAAAAAATCTCATCGCCTCACCTCCAACCCCTTCGTATGGGCTTTGGTACCTGTCCCATACTAAATGTATTCCGGTGGACGAGGGTTATGAATGAATTCGAAGGAGGGTTGGTATGCGCCGTTTTTTAGATGCGGTCCGCGCAGAGAAAAAATTGATTACCATCGCTTCTCTGCTGTTTATCCTGTCCATTGTGGCAGGATACCTGGCAAGCGGTCCCGCGAGTGAATGGTTGAAGCAGTCCGGGGTGTGGGATCAATTCATGGAAAAAGCGAAAACGATTGAGAAAAATCCTAGCTGGTGGGCAGCCTTTGGGCTTATATTTGCGAACAACATGTTCGCTTCGATGACGATGATCGGAACCGGTCTCTTTTTCGGGATTTATCCGCTGATGGGATTGGTTTTTAACGGGATGCTGGTGGGGGTGATCCTGGGAACCGCATCTGAACAGTCGGGAATCCATCCATTAACTCTGTTCATTACACAAATTCTCCCTCACGGAATCTTGGAATTGCCGGCGGTGATCCTAGCTGTAGCTTATGGAATCCGGCTGGGGATCCTGGTATTCCGTAGCATGATTGGATGGGGCTCTCCTCGCCTCAGAAAAGAAAACCGGAGAGCCTGGTCCGATTATCTGAGGCGGATTACACCGATGATCATCGGGATTATGGTGATGTTAGCAGTAGCCGCCGTCATCGAATCGGGGCTGATCGTCGCCTATGCCAAATAGAGTGAAACAGGGAGGAAACATCATGAAAACAGACCTTCACTGGAAAGGGAAAATGCAGTTTGAAGCCCGGACACCGTCCGGCCATGGGGTTACCCTTGATGCTTCTCCTGAAGTGGGTGGAGAAGACCGAGGGCCCCGGCCGACGGAACTGCTGCTCACGGCAGTGGGAGGCTGTTCGGGTATCGATATTGTCAGTATCCTGGACAAGATGCGCCTTCAGGTGAAATCCTTTGATATGGAAGTCTCGGGAGTACGAGCAGAGGAGCATCCTCGCCGGTTCACCCAAGTCCACATCCATTATCGTCTGGAGGGGGATCTGCCGGAGGAAAAAGTGAGACGAGCGGTGGATCTCTCCAGGGACAAGTATTGTTCCGTTTCCCAATCTCTCGGGGCGGATGTGACCACTAGTTTTGAAATCAATGGAAAAAGGTTTGATTGATGAAAAACCGCAAGCCCTCTGAGGGCTTGCGGTTTTTTAGTTTAGGTTGCCGGGGTGTTAAATGTGTAGGGGAAAGAGCAGGAGGATCCCTGTCCATGATCGAACGGGAACATTTTTGGAATACTTTCCGATCGACTGGGCGTGGGAAGAAGTACGATCTACGAATATTATTCCAGTAAGGAACAGCTGATCCTCGTTTATATGGAGCGGTTGATGAACCAGATCATGAAGGAATGTTAAGAATGGGCATCGGATCGTCCTTGAAGCGATTAAAGGGGCATATATTAAAAATGACGGGTATAGCTGGTTCGAATGTTCCCAGATGGATGTGTGTTAGACCATTTGATTTTTTGCGTGAATCTGACACGTGTGTCAGATTATCTTTTTTTACCGCCCCACATTTTGTGATAAACGGTAGAGGAGTGTAAAGGATGAAGCGCTGGATTCAATTGTTGACTTCGGCGGTTTCCAGTCGGAAGGGAGCCAAGGTCAGTCTCATTGTCTGGTTGGTTGCGGCCATATTGATCAGCGGACTCTCGGCTAGGGCTAATGAATATGCTGTAAATGTCAATGGCAGTGATTTGCCGGAGCAAGCGAAGTCTGTCATTGCTGGGAAGGAATTGAAACGTTATTTTCCTGATGAAGGGGGGACACCGGCACTTCTTGTCTTTCATCATCAGGATGGGCTAACATCCGACGACCTGAAACAGGTTGGCGAAATGAGTAAGTATCTACATTCAGATGATGCTCCGGATACGATCAAGGAGGCACCTCCTTATCACCAGTTGCCAAAACCTGTCCAACAATCTTTTTTGTCAAAGGATAAAACGACACTGATTTTGCCAGTGATACTCAAAGATGGGCTGGAGATGTCGGACATTAATGAAACCATCACTCAGCTCCAGGAAAAGGGGGATTCGTTTCTTTTCGGTTCCACTGAGCTGAAAATAACGGGGCCGGCAGGGATTGCATCCGATACGATCGCCATTTTCTCCAATGCGGATTTGGTACTTCTTTTTTCCACCATCGGGCTGATCTTAATCCTTTTGATCGTGATCTATCGGTCTCCGTTGCTTGCTGTCATCCCCTTGTTGGTGTCGGGAATCGTATATCAGGTGATGGACCGATTCCTCGGATTTGCGGCCAAGAGCGGTTGGTTCGAGCTGGATTCTCAATCGGTGTCCATTGCGAGCATTCTTCTGTTTGCCGCTCTGACCGACTATTCGCTGTTGGTTTTTTCTCGGTTCCGTGAGGAGTTGAAGAAACGGGAAAATAAGTATGACGCCATGAGTGAAGCAATGAAGCAGGTGTGGGAACCTATATTTTTCAGCGGTGGTACCGTTTTGGCCGCCATGCTAGTTCTGTTTATCGCTGATTACAAACCGTACCACAGCTTCGCACCGGTCTTCTCCATCACGATGGCGATTATTCTGGTTGCCGGACTGACTCTGGTGCCATCTCTGTTTGCCCTGTTTGGCCGTAAGGCTTTCTGGCCTTCGATCCCCAAGGTGGGAGATCCGAAAATCAAAAAGGATTCGTTCTGGTCCCGGGTGGGCAGATTTGTGATCCGTAAACCGGGAATCATCTCCATTGTGATGGTGGCTGTGTTGGCCTTGTTTGCTCTCAATATGACGCAGACTCAATACTCCTTCAACCTGATTAAATCATTCCCTGAAGATATGAACTCACGGGTTGGTTTTGAACTGTTGGAAGATCACTATTCCAAAGGTGATTTGGCTCCCACCACCCTATTATTGACGGGATCGGAGAATCTCCGTCATAAAGAACTGTTGGCTTTGCGGGATTGTCTGGAAAATCAGGAGGGTGTAAAGAGGGTCTCCACCGATCTGGAGCCGGCTCACGGAGGAACAGCTGCCGTCATGAAAAACGAAGAGATCGTGACAGAAGACGGGAAGGCTACCCGTATCCAATTGACCTTCAAAGACAATCCTTACGACCGATCTTCTTTGAATTATTTGGAGTCGATCCAAACGCATTCAGATGATATTTTGAGGAAAAGCGGTTTGTCCCCGGAAAACCACACCCTCCAATTTGCAGGGGAAACGGCAAAGCAAGTGGACGTACGGGAGTTGAACGAGAGCGACACGAAATGGGTGATTCTGTTTATCACTCTCTTGATCACCCTGTTGCTGGGGGTTCAAACCCGTTCCCTAGTGGCACCACTGTATATGATCGCCACGATTCTCCTCTCCTATGGAGCGGCGATGGGACTCAGTACGTTCATCTTTGACAAGATATTCGAGCTGCCTGAGATGAGTTATCGCATTCCATTGTACACCTTTGTGTTCTTGGTCGCCCTCGGAGTGGACTATAACATCATGTTGGTATCCCGGATTCGGGAAGAAAACAACCATCTTGAACTGAAAGAGGCGATCAGCAGGGGAGTGTCTATGACCGGGGGCGTAATTTCCTCCGCCGGTGTGATTCTCGCGGCCACCTTCGGTGTTCTCATGACCCAGCCCATCCTGGAGCTATTTATGTTTGGTTTTGCTGTGGGTTTGGGGATCTTAATGGATACTTTTCTGGTCAGAGGATTGCTTTTGCCATCTGTGATTACGTTACTTGGGAAAATCAGCTTTTGGCCTTCCAAGGTTAAGGTGAATGAGGAAGTTTAATTAACTTACCACCATACTATTCATCTCTACTGAACTGGAAGAGTGGCAGAAGCGTAGAATGGGAGGAAAGGCTGTCCGGTTGATGGACGGTAAAAGAGACTGGATCAAAACCAGGCGTGTTGATTAGCCATATTTTGGATGGGGAGATCGTGTTCACCCACGCG
>CAUGKZ010000004.1 GCA_959600065.1 uncultured Kroppenstedtia sp.
GGCAGCACACGACTCCCTTCCGCTACCCATTTTCTGGTTAATCAACAGCCCTGATTCCTCATATCTTGGGGTGGAAACGCCATAGAACCGGATACGTCAAATAAAAAGCCACTCGGTAGATAACGAACTCCAAAATAGCTTGAACTTACATCTGACCATTCGTCCAAAGTAGGGTTTGGGACGAATGGTTTCTAACGCGTGGAGGGCTTGGATGTTCTTTTTCAGAAGCTCCTCCTCCACCGCATCATGAGCTCCCTGTGCACAAGCCTTTTTCTTCTCCATAATTTGTTCGTCGATGATGGTGATCGCCTTATCCAAATACCGCTGTTCCTGTTCTTTCACGGTATCCAACCCGCCTACCTCCTCATCACCCATATATATACATCTATTATACTATTGCTGGAGGATCAGATGGTTTCTATTTCCTATGATTTTCTTTTTAATCAGATGCATCGGGTTACTTATAGTATAACGAATAACCCTAGCCAAAAATGGATAGGAACATAGGATCGGTTCTGTATACATGAAATGGGTTGCCTCCCCCAAATCATGCAGAACTGCCACATTGCAAACGGAAACATTTTGTTGGTGACGTACTTAAGCGGCGATCTTATACTTAAGATAAGGAAAGGCAAAACCATTTTTGCATGAATGGAACGTGACAGGATGGTTTATCTGACAGAGCGACAACGAAGTATTGCCGCCCATCTGCTACAACAAACCAAATACATCACGGTTCGTCGGTTGTCTGAACGTTTCCGAGTCAGTCCCCGGACCATCCGCTACGATCTAGATCACCTGCAGAATTGGTTTGAAGAACAAGGTTTGCAACTGGAACGTCGGCCTCGCTGTGGACTTCAGGTGATCGGGACCCCAGGACTGAAGAGATCCCTTCAACAAAAATTGGATCTTTCCCCTGCCCGCATGATCACTCTCTCAAAAAACGAACGAATTCGTTTGATCGCAGCCTATCTGCTCCGTCATCCGGAACGGACCCGAATCGATGATTTAGTTCATGAACTGGGGGTTTCCCGCGGTACCATTCGCAAAGATTTAGCCCACACAGAGGAGATTCTGCAGGAGTACAAGATCCGCCTGATCCGACAGCCAGGTTATGGGCTGTGTCTGAAAGCGGATGAGTTCCAGTGGCGCCAGGCTGCCTCGGCTCTGTTGATCGAACACTTCAGCGACGGGATTCATCCCTTTCACCCGATTCCGGACTCTCCTTCCCAGGTAGACGTCCATCCTTTTTATGAGTGGTTGCCCGAGGCGTGGATTCAACAAATCGAAAAAATCCTGCGAGAATGGGAAGACCCTCTTCTACAAGAGCTTTCGGATCGCGCCATTCAAAGGTTACTGGTTCATATCGGGTTGATGATCTCCCGCCTGCAACAGAGCAGGAACATCCGGATGCCGAAGGTGGAGATGAAAAAACTGAGGCACCGGACGGAATACCGTACAGCACAACGTATATCGGAAGTGATCCAAAGGAAATACCATATCTACGTACCGGAAAACGAAACAGGAAACCTCGCCCTACATCTGTTGGGAGCGAAGCGTCTTCAAACCGATCACGAGAAAATAGACACAGACGACATCGTCCTCCAATTTGTAGAGCAGTTGATCGAGATCTCTTCAGAGACATTGCAGATTCCACTCCAGCGGGACCGGGAACTGCGCGAAGGGTTGTATATCCATTTAAAGCCGACACTGATCCGTTTAAAATACGGATTGTCCATTGAAAACCCCATGTTAAAGGAAATTCGCACTCGCTATCCGCGCCTCTATGCCGTTGCTCAAAAAGCTGCTTTTTGGTTGGAGAAGAAAAGTGGGTTCCGGGTTCCCCCCGGAGAAACGGCCTACCTCGCTATGCATCTCGGGGCAGCGCTTCAACGTTCGCAATCCTCCTATTCCAACAGTCGGCGCATTCTATTGGTCTGTGCTTCCGGAGTGGGAACCTCCAAACTACTGGAATCTTTCCTTCGCCGTGAGCTTCCCCAAATCGAATGGCTGGAAACCGCCACAGCTGGGAATGTGAAAGAGACCGTGGTCAAACACCGGGTCGATGCGGTGGTAAGTACCCTATCCCTGTCTGAATCCTCAACGGGTGTACCCGTTTTCAACATCACACCGGTACCGACAAGAGAGGACATCCAGGAGTTGAAAGAGCGGCTGCTTCTCACTCCACGGAATCCCCCAAACTTAAACATCGAGAGTTTGGTAAAACTGATCCATAGGTATGCTGAGATCCGAGACCCTTCCGGACTGAGGCAGGCATTGGGGGAGTGGTTCCTCCACAGCGACTCCAATCCATTTCCCCCGATAGCGAATATTTCAAAAGGAAGGACACGATATAACCCTATGTTAGACCAGTTGTTAAAACCTGAGCATATTCTTCCCCAAAGAATCTTAAGGGATTGGAAAAGTGCAGTTCAGGCCGGAGCCGCTCCCTTGGTGAAACAACATTTGATTGAGGAGTCCTACGTGGAACAAATCGAGCGGAGCTTGATTGAACATGGTGCTTATATGGTGATTGCCCCCGGTATTGCGCTGTTGCATGCCCGACCGGAGGACGGGGTGAACGCGGTTTGCATGAGTCTAATGACCTTACAGGAGCCCATTCCATTCGGCCACGAACAGAATGACCCTGTAGATGTGGTCATCACCTTTGCCGCCTTGGACAATGAAATGCACTTGACAGCACTCTCTCAGCTGATGGAACTTCTCTCTGAAGAGTCCCATTTGAACCGGCTACGCAGAGCCGAAAGCGTATCTGAGATCCAACACATAATACAACCCTTTATTTCCAAAGGAGGAAATCCACTATGAAACAAATTCTGGTTGTCTGTAGCAACGGCTTGGGAAGCAGTTTGATCTTAAAATCCAATATTGAGAAGGTATTAAAGGAAAAGGGCATCGAAGTTGAACTGGAACACTGTGATCTGGGTTCGGCCGCATCCCAAGGAAAAACGGCAGACTTGGTGGTCACTTCCCCTGCTCTGGCCGAGGAATTGGGGGACATGGAAGCACCTGTAGTGACCATCGTCAACTTTATCAGCAAACAGGAAGTAGAGAAAAAAGTTCTTCCTTTACTGTAATGTGCGACGAAGGAGGGGATCGAAGTGAATGGGGTTCTGGGATTCATCGTTAATGAAATTCTCAGCCAACCGTCCATCATTGCTGGGCTGATGGCTTTGATCGGATTAACGCTGTTGAAAAAACCTTTGCGAAGTATTCTTTCAGGTACGTTGAAGACGATCATTGGCTTTCTGATCTTAGGAATCGGTTCCGATGCGATTATCCAATCCCTGAACCCTCTGGGAGAGATTTTGAATAAAGGATTCGGCATTCGGGGACTGATCCCTAATAATGAAGCCATCGTCGGAGTCACCGTCAAAACATTGGGTCAACAGACAGCGATTATCATGAGCCTCGGCTTTGTATTCAATCTGTTGATCGCCAGATTTACGCCTTTCAAATATGTGTTCCTGACCGGTCATCATGCTTTCTTCATGGCTTGCCTTTTGTCCCTGGTGCTGTCCACAGCACAAATCAGCGGAATGACAGCGATTCTGATCGGTTCGCTCATTCTGGGATTATTGATGGCTGTCATGCCTGCCTTGGCCCAACCCTTTGTTCGAAAAATCACCGGAGATAATAATCTGGCGATCGGACACTTTGGCACCTTTGGTTACATTTCTGCAGGCTTGATAGGAAAATGGCTCGGAAATCCTAAGAAGTCGACGGAAGATATCAAGTTGCCGCAAGGGCTCGGCTTTCTGCGGGACACCACGGTTTCCACTGCCTTGACCATGATCCTGGTCTATCTGGTCGTCGTGCTGGCCGCAGGACCTGACGTGACCGCCAAAGTAGCGGAAGGCCAAAATTATGTGATGTTCGCTCTGATGCAAGCCTTGATGTTTGCAGCGGGTCTCTACGTCATCCTAGCGGGGGTACGGATGATGTTGGCGGAAATTGTTCCCGCATTCCAGGGCATCGCCGAAAAATTGGTTCCCGATGCCAAACCGGCACTGGATTGTCCGGTAATGTTCAATTTCGCTCCCACTGCCGTCATTCTCGGTTTCTTATGCAGTTTCCTCGGAGGTTTGATCGGACTGGGCATTCTGGGGGCGATCGGAGCCCCCCTGATCATTCCGGGACTGGTTCCTCACTTCTTTACCGGGGCCACTGCCGGAGTTTTCGGTAACGCCACCGGCGGCAGAAGAGGGGCGATCCTGGGGGCGATCGTCAACGGACTCTTAATTAGCTTTCTGCCAGCTCTACTGCTTCCCATTCTCGGAGATCTAGGCTTCGAAAACACCACCTTTGGCGACACCGACTTCGGCGTGGTGGGGCTCCTCTTGGGCTACATTCTCCGGTTGTTTTAGATAATGAGCACCAAACCCCCGGCTCCCATTCAACTGGGAAGCCGGGGGTTTCATTTAGGTTCTATCTCGTTGGGTAGAAGAGCCAGTACCTTTCCACCACTCTAAATCAGAGGGAATCCAGGGCCTGGGAGATCGGGGTATTCCCGGTCAGCAGGTCGAAGGTGCGGCGGTAAGTAGGCTCTTTCTGCAGAGATTTCACAATCACGGCAGCGACGTCAGCGCGGGGAATCTCCCCGTAGGTTTCTTGATTTTTTGGAATCAATATGGTTCCCTTTCCCGAGTCGTCGGTCAAGTGGCCGGGACGGATGATGGTGTAATTGAGGCCACTGGCCCGCAACCGTTCATCGGCACGGTTTTTAGCCACAAAATAGTGTCTCATTTTATCGGGACCCTGCTCCGGCCGATCCGCCATCATCGAGCTGACCATGATAAAACGCTCTACACCCTGGGCGACACCCGCATCGATTGTTTTGAAGGCGCCGTCCAGGTCGACCAGAAGCGTTTTATCCCCTCCGGTATGGCCACCGGAACCCGCTGTAAAGACGATGGCTTCACATCCTGCCACAGCGTGATCCACGGTTTTTTCCAGATCCGCCACCACGACCTCATCGGCACCCAACTTCTCCATATCCGGCTGTTGTTCTTCATTGCGGATCACCGCACGTACCTGATGATCGCTTTTTCCCAGCAGTCGAACGAGATGTCTACCAATTTTTCCGTTGGCACCGATCACGGTTACTTTCATCTGAATCCCTCCTATTGGATGATGAGATGGAATTAACGACTTGACTTCCCTTGAAGATCTCAGACACCAGTTCAAAGGAGTGCAGGCGGGCGGCATGATCAAAAATCGCGGCATTGATCATTATTTCATCCGCCTGGGTTTCATCTAATAATTGTTGCAAGCCTTCTTTAACCGTCTGGGGAGCTCCGATCACGGAGCCGGCCAACTGTCTGGTGACGGCTGCCTGCTCATATTCGTTCCAGATGGCATCTATATCCTCTACCGGCGGTTGCAAGGGTTCTGGCCGGTTCCGCACCATACTGATAAACTGCTGCAGCATCGAAGTGCTCAACCGATGAGCCTCCTCTTCCTCATCCGCTGCGATCACATTGATTCCAATCATCGCGTGGGGCTCATCCAATACCTCTGAGGGCTGGAAGTTTTCCCGATAGAGGCGAAGAGCCGGCACGGTGTATTCGGGGGAAAAGTGGCTGGCAAAAGCGAAGGGCAATCCCAGCTCCGCAGCTAATCGGGCACTGAAATCGCTAGAGCCCAACAACCAGATCGGGAGGTCCGATCCCTCCCCAGGAAAAGCCCGTACCGGGTTTTTCCCAGCGAAATAACCCCGTAATTCTGCTAACAACTCAGGGAAAAATTGACCACTGCTCCTGCCGTCCCGGCGCAGAGCCCGTGCCGTCAGTTGATCCGTCCCCGGCGCCCGTCCGAGACCGAGATCGATCCGACCGGGAAACAGGGATTCCAAGGTTCCAAACTGTTCTGCGATCATCAAGGGAGCATGATTGGGCAACATGATCCCACCGGAACCCACCCGGATTTTTTCCGTTTCCGCTGCTACCCGCCCGATCACGACGGATGTCGCTGCACTGGCGACCCCTGGCATGTTGTGGTGTTCAGCCACCCAGTAACGGGTATATCCCCAGTTTTCCGCATGACGGGCTAAATCCAAGGTGTTTTGCAGAGATTGAGCAGGTGTGCCTCCCTGGATAATCGGGGAAAGATCGAGTACCGAATAAGGGATCTCCTGGATTGTCTTTCTATCTTGGCTCAATCGTTTCAACTTCTTTCTTCTGATGATGGAATCAGGCTCATCCGATGGATAAAGCCTGAAACAGTCCCACAAGTCTTATTATGAAACAATAGACTCCGAAATAAAAGGTGTGAACTTTGTCCCACTTTGTCCTGTTCGCGACTTGGATTTTCATCATCCGATTCCGGATCCGAGCAGTGAAATGTATCAAAAGCTGCACCAATTCATAGTGAAAGAATTCGTTCTTCAATAAATGAAAGCGCTGTCATATAATTTCCTATGAACCATCGCCACCCCGATAGGAGGTAAATCATGCATTTAACATCACGGTCTTATCAATTGATTTGCATGATTTTAGAATCGCGGGGTCCTGTCCGGATTAAAGAGTTAGCCCGGGAATTGCAGGTGAGTGAGCGAACCGTGAAATATGATCTGGAATCGGTTCGCTCTTGGTTGCAACAGCATCAGGTCCAACTGCAATCTCAGCCGAATAAAGGGATCTGGATTGACAAGGACATCCACGACCCAAACCGATTGCAAAACCTTTTAATGAATCCCGAAAGAGTCGATCTCCTCCTCCATCCGCAAGAAAGGATGCAACAGCTACTGTTGGTACTATTGTTACGAGATGATCCAATCAAAATCAAGGATTTGGCGAAAAAACTGAATGTCAGCAGAAATACTGTGGTGACCGATCTGTCCATGGCAGAAAGCTTTCTGGAAAACTGGAATGTGATTGTGGAACGCAGTCGGTCCGGCATTCAGTTGACCGCAACGGAAATCAACCGACGTTTGGTATTGGAAAATATTCTGCAAGAAATACTTAGCGGACGCTATATGTTTGAGATCGTCCAGGGGATCATTCAGGGCAATGAGGTTCCCTTGAAGGTGGCCTGGGTCATGGAAAAATTCCGTTTGTCCCACCAGGATATTCGGTCTCTCTTCCAAGCGGTCAAAGAGATGGCGGAAAAATCGGAAAAACACGCAGGGATGGGCTTTACAGATCAGGCGATCATCGGAACTTGCATTCGACTCTGGATTGCGATCCACCGTCTGCGTTCCCATCGTTCAGTCCTGCTGGAGGCCAACGAAATTGTCGGGCTAAAAAAATTGCAACTATTCCGTGTTTATGAGGAAATACTTGCCGATCTGTCCAAGCAATTGGGTGTAGTAGAGATGACTGAGCATGAAGTAAGTTTTATCTGCTGGCATGGGATCCGACTCATCCAGCCCATTGGGAAAAACGGGACCCTCAGCGATTTTTATTCCTTTACATTGGAATTGATTTCTCAGGTCAGCCTGCAAACCCATATCGAATTTCGCGGAGATGTCCATTTGAAAGAGCACTTGCTGGTGCACTTGACAGAGAAATTATCAAAATACCAGCCTGATGTGGCGGATCCCAATCCTCTCATCTCCGATATCATCCGTTCGGATCCAGATATGTTCCAAGCGGTGAAGCAAGCTTGTCACGAGGTTTTTTCCAAACTGGGTATTCATTTCGCCGATTCGGATATCGGATATATCGCCCTTCATTTTCTCGCTTCACTGAAGCGGATGCAGGACAAAAGGGAGTTTAAAGCGCTGGTGGTATGCGGAACCGGTAGGGGAACCTCACAATTCTTAAAAACTATCTTGGAACATGAAATTCGACATCTCCAAGTCATCGGCTGCTGCTCCGCGCTGGGGTTGGAAAACCAGCTTCAGTCCCTGAACCCGGATCTGCTCATCAGTGTGGTCCAGGTAAAGGCAAAGGTGCCCGTCGTGGTGGTTCACAGCATTCCTACCCCAGAAGACCTCGATTCCATACAGAAGGTCATTACCCAACTTCGTTCCCATCCCCTCCGAAAAAAAACCTCTCTCTCCCTGCCCTCCCCTCCCTCGTCAATGGAAGAGTTCACCGAGGAAGTGATCTGTAAAGGATTTGAACTCAGCCGGGAGATCCTGTCAGAAATGAAGGAGGATCTAAACGAGCAAAGAGCAGAAGCGTTGACTTTACATCTGATGTTGATGGCCAATCGAGTCGCCTGCGGTTCCACTTACGACGTGGCCGGTGTGGAGGATTCACCCTTGACTGTCAAACCCTCCACACCCCTTCGCACTAAATTGGAGCGGATTTTGCGAGAAAAAAATTTCGTCCTTCCCGAGAGTGAAATCAATTCCATTCTTTGTTACTTCATGTGAAGAAAGGAGGAGGGAATGATGGATCTTTTGATCCAAAATGGAACCCTTCTGGATCCTTCCCAACACCTTCAGGGGGTTCGGGACATCGGGGTGAATCAGGGGAAAATTGTAGGTTTATTCCCTCCGGGTACAATCCCGTCAGCATCGGCCAAGGAGCGAATCGATGCTACCAGCTGCTGGGTCACTCCGGGACTGATCGACCTCCATGTTCATGTATTTGAGCATCGCACCTCACTGGGAATCCGCGCTGATCGCATCGGGGTGGCACAAGGGGTGGCCACGGTTGTGGATGCCGGAAGCACGGGATCCCGCGATTTTTCATCCTTTCTTACAGAGGTCGTGGAGGGCAACCACACCCAAGTGCTGCTATGGATCAACATCGCTTCCCAAGGACTGTGTGATGGGCTTTCTGAGCTGGCCGACCTGAGTCAACTGAAGCTGGAGGAGACAGAGGCACGGATCCGGCAATACCCGCTGATTCGGGGGATCAAGGCTCGGATCAGCCGTTCGGTGGTGAAGGAAAGCGGATTAAAACCTTTGCACCTTGCCAAGGAACTGGCACGAAAAATGAAACTCCCTCTGATGGTCCATATCGGAAATGGTCCCCCGCAACTGGGGGAAATCCTGGATCTTTTAGATGAAGGGGACGTGGTGACCCATGCTTTTCATGGAAAACCCGGCGAGATCTTGGATAGGAATGGAGAGCTAATCCCGGAAGCGAACCGGGCATTACAGAGGGGCGTACGGTTGGACGTTGGCCATGGAAGCTCCAGTTTCAGCTTTCGCACCCTGAAGAGAGCCAAGGAACTTCACATCCCCTTTCATTCGATCAGTAGTGATCTGTATCGCCAGAACTTCGACGGTCCCGTATTCAGCTTGGTGACGACGATGAACAAATTTTTAGCCCTTGGATTCTCCTTAGAGGAGGTGGTAGAAGCATCTACCCGGATGCCTGCAAAGATATTGGGCTTAGCCGACGAAATCGGAACATTAAAAGAACAAACCGTCGCTGACCTTACCATTCTCCAAATGATTTCTCGTCCCCTACCCCTGCTCGATTCCGAAAATGAAAAGCTGGTGGGAAACCCCCAATTAAATGCACTCTACACGATCCGATCGGGAAAGGTTTGGAAGCATGATGGATGATCTGATTCGGGAAATTTCTAAGCAACAACCCATGTCAGCACAAGAAAAGAATGAATTAAAAACGTTATTGAGCAATGTTCAAGCACAGACCGAGACGATGCCCTTTCTTCTTTCCAAGGAACGCTGGCTGGCGGTGGGTGTGCACCTGTTGGCCTGGATCCGGCGAATGGAGAAAGGTGAATCTCTCCCCCCCTTGGAACAGGAGCTATGGGATCAGATCAGCGAAGAAATGAAAGAGCTCAGCCGACAGATTCTGCTCTCTTATGGAAAAAACAAGGGGCGGAAGATTGACAATACCGAAATCATGCTGCTTGCCATTCATTTGGCAACAGCAGCAGCGGAACCATCCTAAAAGGAGGAATGAAAATGGAAGGAAAAGTGAAAGTAGTCATCGGAGACCGATTGGGAAAAGGGCAGCACGTGGCCAAAGGTGTGGAGGCAGCAGGTGGAATCCCCATTCAGATTCCAGGGATCGGTGCAGATATGAAGGTAGGGGACTATATGCAGAAAGAGGAAGCGGACTTCGGCATTTCCTTCTGCGGTAGCGGGGGTGCCGGGGCATTATCCGCGAAGACCAAATACCAATATCCCGTAGAGTATGGCCTTCGTTCGATTGATGCCGGGATTACCGCCCTGCGGGAAGGCAAAAAAGTGATCGGCTTTGGATTCATGGATACAGAGGAGCTGGGGAGACGGCTCACGGAAGAATATATAAAAATCCAGGGCTGTTGATTAACCAGAAAATAGGCGACAGAAGGGAGTCGTGTGCTGCCAAAGCGACCTTTGCGCCATGGGCACTACAATCCAAGGGAGCTGAAGCTCTAGATTAAGGTAGCCAACCTACCCAGCGGAAAATCTGGAGAGAGGGCGTTTAGGGGCAACATCTTCCCTGTGTTGCTTCCGTAAGGCTTTGCCCCTGCCCGATCGGAAGATTTGGAGCGGCCAGTTTTCACTTCCTTGCCGGATGGCAACCGGAGCGTGGTAGAACACGATCTCCCCACCCAAAATATGGCTAATCAACACGCCTGTCTTCAGGTATCTTTTTCTTGTTTTTCAGCAAGACGGGGGACAGGATAGTGGGGCGGCTCCGATTTCTTGCAAAGAGCGCATAGCGAGACCGGGAACGGAGTGACCTTGGCGAGACTTTGCCCTATGGGTACAAAGGCGAATCAAATCCCCACCATCCTTACCTTTCTGTGATTTTCCACACCATGTTCGCTGAGGAGGCACTACCTCCCGCCTGCTTTTTACACCCCAGAGTCCATCCTGGACTCTGTTGTTGTTCCTGTTTGGACATAAATGTGATAAGATCGGGGAATAAATTCCCAAACTTAGAGGTAACCATGATTGCTCTGCTGATTTTTTTATTATTCTTTCTCTTTTTGTTGTTGATTGTCGGCACGATTGTTCTCATCGTTCTGATCAGCAAAGTGAACCGTCTGGGAGAGCGGTTGGATCGTCTGGAAACCATACCGTCTCCCCCGCATAAGCCCATTTCCTCCCCTTCAGCCCCGGAGTCCCCGCCTCAGCCTCAACCGGGGGAGAGGAAGATGCCGCCGGTGGTCGGCTCAACCCCTGTCACCCCTCCCCCTCCTCCGAAACGGCAGACCCCTCCACTACAGCAGGAGACTCCAAAGAAGAAGGAAGATCCTTGGCTAAAGGAAGGCTGGGAATGGTTCATCGGCGGGAGACTGTTAAACCGGATCGGTGCGCTGGCATTGATACTCGGGGTTGGCTTCTTTCTGAAATACGCCTTTGACCAGAATTGGATCACGGAATCCGTTCGGGTTTGGACGGGGGGTGCACTCGGCATCGGTCTTATCCTGTTGGGGGGAAGATTCCGCCGAAAAGGGATGACCGTTTTTGCCCAGGGTTTGGTCGGTGCCGGGTTGGCCATCGATTATCTGGCCGTTTACGCATCTTTTAATTTCTATCACTTGGTACCCCAACTAGCAGCTCTCTTCTTAATGTCTCTGGTGACAGCACTGGCCTTTCAGCAAGCTTTGCGCCACGATTCTATCGCTGTTTCACTGCTGGGCTGGGCGGGGGGCTTTTTAACCCCTTTTCTACTCAGCACCGGTGAAATGAATGAATTGGGGCTTCTGTCCTATATGGCACTGCTGGCTGCCGGACTGCTGTTAGTCTCCCTGAAAAAGGAGAAGTGGGTGCCTCTCCCGCTCCTCACACTGATCGGGACTTACTTCATCTGGCTTTCGGTTCAGGTGTTCTCTGAGAACACCCTCCTTCTCTTTGGGTTCCTCACCCTGTATTGGGGAATGTTCCTGGCTGCCGAAGTCTGGTTCGGACGAGATCGGCAGGTGGAGGGAAGGGGGATCAGACAAGCGGCGGCGACAGTCCACGCTCTGATGTACTTCGGAGGAATGTTCCTGTTGTTTCATCAAGATCAGCAACTGGCAGGGTGGATCTCTCTCGGGGTCGGTTTCGTTTACTGGCTGATCCAGTGGAAGCTCCCCCTGGAAAAAGGGTTTGCCACACAAATACAACTGACCGCACTCACCTTTGCGGGACTTGCCATTCCCCTATGGTTCTCCCCCTTCCCCACCGTGGCCCTTTGGGGTCTGGGTGCACTGGCTCTTCTGTGGCAAGGTCATCGCAAGCCCTCCCCCCACCTGCGGATCTTCGCCTTAATCCTGTATATGGTTGCCTTCCTTCGCCTTCTGTTCCAGGGAGAGGCCTGGATGGCCCCTGTTGAAAGCCATCTCCCGTTGTGGAATCTGCGCGCACTCGCTTTTCTCCTGCTGGCGGGGGCTGTGGCCGGGGGCGCTTTTCTGTTGCGACAGATCCGAGGGAAAGCCTGGTCGATCATCCAGGGAGCCCTCCAAACCGGGTGGGTGATGCTCCTGTTTCTGTGGATGACAATAGAGACCAACGATTGGTTCCGACAACGTCTCGCGGAACAGCCCGGTTCGGAAACGGTGTTGAATTTCACCCACTTGATGGGGCTGGCAGGAATCTGGTCGTTGTATGCTCTGCCCCTGGTGTGGGTAGGATTAAAAAAACAGATGAACTCGCTACTGTTCTCCGGCACGGGGATCTTATTTCTCTCACTGATGGTGGGGGGAATCCGGGGATTGGTGTATCCACCCTTGGATGCTTATCTTCCTCTGTTCAACCTCCGGTTCCTCGTGCTTGGTTTCTCAGCTGCGGTTTTGCTGGGTGTCGCCTTCCAACTGCGGCACTATGAGTCAAATGCTCCATGGGCGAAAAAATTCCGGGTCATCTTGCCTCTGTTGGCTTCTTTGGTTTTGTTTGAGCTGTTCACGGTGGAAACCAGAGACTACTTTCAACAGGCAATAGAAAGACTGTCTTCCGGTAACCCGGAAGCGTCGCGCTCGCTGTTCAACATGCAACAATTGGCGATCTCCGGGGTGTGGCTCCTCTATTCCATCACACTGATGGCAGTGGGAATCCGGCGCTGTGTCCGCAACCTCCGCATCTTGGCCATGAGCTTGTTCGGCCTCACCATCTTGAAAATCTTTATCTTTGATCTCTCTTTCCTGGACACCCTGTACCGGATTTTCTCCTTTATCGGTTTGGGATTGATCCTGCTGGCAGTCTCTTATATATACCAACGGTACAAAGACCGTTTCTCCCTCACCGGGTGAACCCATTAAAAAAGCCGGGGAATCCCCGGCTTTATGTAATAAGTTTCAATATTTAAACATTCGTTGCTTCCTTCAAGCCATTTTCAATCCCCAGCACCACTTCATCCAGAGTCATCTCATCATCGAGATAGACTTGAATCAACTCATAGGCCAGATCCGTCTTCTCCTGTGGATACTCCATCGCTTTCAATAATTCATTCATGGGATCAAAGTCCCGCTCCAGGATCTGCACACTGCCGCACTGAAGCACATCCTCCAGTTGCACCGTTTTCTTGTACACTTCTTTGATCATCCGGAGAATAATAGACATCATGCGCTTCTCTTGTGAATCCATCCTGATCCCTGCCTTTCCAGTCTTGTTGGATCACGCCCCGCGGGTCGGCTTACCGGGGGAGTTCATATTGTATAAGGGCAACCAAACATTACCTACTTTCTATTTTAAACGAGATTGCGAAAATGAGAAGAGTTTTTGCTGAATTTCCAAACTAAAAAGGGTACAGTTCCCACAGATCCCTCGCCATGTGGGTAGATTGAAATTCCATGAGTTACGTAGTGGTTCTTTTCCCAATCTTCCCACTGAATGATACAATAATTGTAACAGAAAAAGAATAGTGGCAAATTGGAGAGAGGAGAGTTGAGATGGTCGCTGGTTGCAATCGATTGGCAGAGACGACCTTTCTGTGGATGATCCCTATTCTGGTCACGCTTCACAACTTGGAGGAGACATTTTGGATCGAGGAGGCCGTTGTACCTGATGCGCTTTTCAATTCTCTTTCTGCGCTCTCCTTCCTCTTTCCTCCGAGTATCCCCCAGATGGCAGTCGCCACCACCTCGATCACCCTGCTCGTCTGGTGGGTGGCTTACTCCGCTTGTATCCGACAAAGAGAAACAGATGTGCTGATTCTTCATTTCATTGCCGGGGTATTATTCATCAATGCCATCGGCCACATCCTACTCTCCCTGATCACCCTTCACTACCAACCTGGCCTGGTCACCGCCCTTCTGCTCAATCTTCCTTACTGCTTCTGGTTTTTGAAAAGGGCAGTACAGAGAGGAGCCCTTCACCCGAAACAATTGAACACCACCTTGTGGTTGGCGATTCCCCTGATTGCGCTTGTCTCCCTCTTCGCTCACTCCTTGGGAAAAGGGGTGGCGCTCCTTTTGGGGTGAGGAAAGTTTGGCCTGGATGTTCGCCCAAGCCAAATCGGGTAAAATAGGAATCGTTCCAGATCAGGCGTGTTGATTAACCGACCCAGGCATGATTGGGTATGGAGGCTTTTTCACCATGCTCCTAGTGCCCCCTCAGAGAAACATTGTGTGGAAAATCACAGAAAGGTAAGGATGGTGGGGATTTGATTCGCCTTTGCGCTCTTTGCAAGAGATCGGAGCCGCCTGCCTCCGCCTTGCTGAAAAACAAGATCAAAGTTGCCCTAAGGAGCACTAGTCACCCTCTCGTAAGACTTCTGCCTTGGGTAGAATAGCGGTCGCTTGGGCAGCACACGACTCCCTTCTAACACCTATATTCTGGTTAATCAACAGCCCTGGTTCCAGATCATTATCCGGAAATTCACCGGTTTAAAGGAGATGGATTTCATGCAACCCTTCACCTTTCACAATCCGACCCGTCTTCATTTTGGAAAGGGGCAATTGGAACAGTTGCAACAGGAATTGCCCCGTTATGGAAAAAAAGTCCTGTTGGTTTACGGCGGAGGCAGCATTCGACGAAACGGCCTGTATGAGGAAGTTATAAACGAACTCCATGAGCTGGATGCCACGGTATTTGAGTTGCCAGGAGTGGAACCCAATCCCCGTTTGACCACCGTGCGCAAGGGAATCGAAATCTGCCGACGGGAACAGATACAGTTTCTTCTGGCTGTCGGTGGCGGCAGTGTGATCGACTGTACGAAGGCGATTGCTGCCGGGGCCACCTCGGAGGCAGACATCTGGGACATTATCACCCGGAAGACTCAGGCGACCGGTGCCCTTCCTTTTGGGACAGTGCTCACTCTGGCTGCCACCGGATCGGAAATGAACTCCGGCTCTGTCATCACCAATTGGGAAACACAGGAGAAGTGTAGTTGGGGAAGTCCCTACACCTTTCCGCAATTCTCCATCCTAGATCCCGTCCACACCTTCTCGGTTCCCCGAGACCAGACCCTCTACGGAATCGTAGACATGATGTCCCATGTGTTTGAACAGTATTTTCATGTGACTCCCCATACCCCTCTTCAAGATCGGATGTGTGAATCCGTCTTGCAGACGGTGATGGAGACCGCTCCCAAACTGCTGGAGGATCTGCACAGTTATCCACACCGGGAAACCATCCTCTATTGTGGCACCATCGCCTTGAACCAGATGTTATCGATGGGAACGTCAGGGGATTGGGCCACCCATAATATCGAACATGCCGTCTCCGCAGTCTACGATATCCCTCACGGTGGGGGGCTGGCGATCCTCTTTCCTCATTGGATGAAGCATACCCTGGATGAAAACGTGGATCGTTGCTACCAGTTAGCGGTTCGGGTGTTTGATGTGGACCCTGTCGGTAAGTCCAAAAAAGAGGTGGCATTGGAAGGGATCGATGGCTTGCGTCGTTTCTGGTCGGATCTAGGGGCTCCATCCCGTCTGGCCGATTATGACATCGATGACAGCCGTTTAGACCTAATGGCGGATCGGGCCATGGCCAGAGGGTCCTTCGGTCGTGTGAAACGATTGGAGCGCCATGATGTCCTATCCATTTTGCGCCACTCTCTGTGAGTGATGGGTCACAAAAATATGACAGTGGAAGAGCGCATCCGAGCTGCACTCCGTTTCAGTAGCGTCCCCATCACAACAGGTTTCCAGTTCCAGTTACTGGCAGAGGGGGCCTGGCACCGAGCTTACCGGATCGCGCTTCCCAATGCTGAATCCTTGGTGGTTCGCCTGAAAAAGAAGAGCGCCTACGGGGAGCAAGTGCCTTATGATGCGAAAAAGTGGAGAGCTGAATACGAATCGGTCGCCCACTTCTACCGCGTTGCCAACCAATGTCGCCCTGGGATTTATCCCACCCGCTATCACTATCAGGTCGATCCGGACAATTCCTTTACAATGGAGAGTGATCTGGGTGAGACCGTCTCCATCCAGCATCTCTGTACAGAAGAAGCGCTGGATCTCGGCCAGGATCTGGGTAAATTCTACCGTCAACTCCACAAGCAGAAGCCGGAATTGGATGGATGGGGAGAACTGATCCCAAAAGGGACTCAGCTGATCGGGGAAGATCTCCGTCCACTGGCGCTGATTCTGGAAGAAGAAAATGAGGGAACGCTCCGTTCCTTCGAAATGCTGGCCGCCTCAGATCTGCCTCTTAACCAACCCCAGGTGGAAAAAGCTCTGGAGCAGGCTCTTTCCTCCCGCCGATGGGATCGAATTTCTCTGGTAAACCGAGATCTCACTCCGGAAAACTGGATGGGAAGGGGCGGCAAATTGACCGGGATCATCGACCCGGTCCCGCGACTGGATGACGGAACCCGTTATGCCGCATTCTTTTACCACTGCTACACTTTACTGTTGCCTGCCTATCTGAACACTCCCCGTTATGAGCGGCACGCCACCCATTGGAAGATAGACACCCTCAATGCTATTGCTGAAGGCTTTCTCCAGGGCTATACCAACGGATCTGAATCACTTCTTCACTCCATTTTTCTGGAACATCTCCTATGGCTTTTCGATGAGATCACGACCCACTGGCGGATCTTAGCAGGAGATCAGGGCTGTTGATTAACCAGAAAATGGG
>CAUGKZ010000005.1 GCA_959600065.1 uncultured Kroppenstedtia sp.
GAAAATCAGATCACAGCGGCGAATGCCCACCGGATCCAGGCAGATATCCTAGTCGAAGCGGCCAACGGCCCCACGACTTTGGAAGCCACCCAGATATTGAGCGAGCGCGGAATTTTGCTGGTTCCGGATGTGCTGGCCAGTTCGGGTGGAGTGACTGTCTCCTATTTTGAATGGGTGCAAAATAACCAAGGCTACTACTGGTCTGAGGCAGAAGTCCTCCGGAAAATGGAGGATATTATGGTGCAGTCCTTTGAGAATGTATACCAAACTGCTCAAACGAGGAAAGTAGATATGCGCTTGGCCGCTTATATGGTCGGAGTTCGCAAGATGGCGGAAGCCTCTCGTTTCCGTGGTTGGGTCTGATTTTTCGAGGATGACACAGAAAGACATCCCGACGATGAAGGGGTGTTTTTCTGTTTTCTTTTCAAGGAGGTTAGTTGTGTGGAAGATGTGATCATTATCGGGGCAGGTCCCTGTGGTTTGTCTGCGGCTGTGGAAGCGAAACGACGGGGATTGAATCCGCTGGTGATTGAAAAAGGTTGTCTTCTTCAATCCGTTTATAGGTTCCCGGTGCATATGAAATTTTTCAGCACTCCAGAACTGCTGGAGATCGGCGGAGTTCCTTTTATCTCGACCGGTGAGAAACCCAACCGGTTGGAAGCCCTCAAATATTACCGGGCAGTGGCCAAAGCCTACGATCTGAGGATTCATCTTTATGAGAAGGTGACCGAGATCGAAAAGGAAGGGAAAAACTTTGTGGTCCGGACGGAAAAGGATGCTGGAAAACAACGCTATGTCTCGCCGCGGGTGGTAGTGGCGACGGGATATTACGATACTCCCAACCCGATGAATATTCCTGGGGAAGAGCTTTCCAAGGTTCACCACTATTACAAGGATGGTCATCCCTATTATGGATTGGATGTTCTTGTCATCGGCGGGAAGAACTCTGCTGTTGATGCGGCGATGGATCTGCAGCAGGCGGGAGCGAAAGTTACGATGGCCTATCGCCGGGAAGCCTTCCCAAACAGTGTGAAAGCTTGGGTGAAACCGGTGATTGAAAGTGCCATCGACAAGGGCTGGATCACTATGCATTGGAACACCGTGGTTCGGGAGATTCGGGAAAAAGAGGTGCTTCTCGAAACAGAGGGGGAGCTGTTTACGCTTAAAAACGATGTCGTGTTTGCGATGACAGGGTACCATCCCCAAACCGAGATGCTGGAGAGGTTGGGCGTGAGCCTAGATCCGAAAACAGGAGCCCCGATCTATGACCCGGACACAATGGAGACGGAAGTCCCCGGCTTATACATTGCTGGGGTGATCGTTGGTGGAAAGGATGCCAATTCCATCTTCATTGAAAATGGTCGTTTCCATGGTGGGAAAATCGTCGCCCACATCGAAAAGGAGAGGGGAGCGACGACTTCCTGACTCAAGGGTGTCAACCTTGGGGATATTCTTTGAAAAAAGATTGCAACTGAGCCGGGTCCCGGCTCACATGAAGCGCGGCCATCAATTGGATCCGCGCTTTTTGTCCGTTTAAACCGTTGGCAAAAATGAGACCCCATTCTTTCAATTGCTTTCCACCTCCGTCGTAACCATAAATATCTTCCACAAACCCATGATGACAACGGGAAACGAGGACGGTGGGGATCCCTGAGTCCACTGCTTTTTTCAAACCGGGAAGCATGGTGGGAGGGAGATTTCCCTGTCCAAGGGCTTCCACGACCAATCCCTGGGCTCGGGCCTGCAAGGCAGCCTGGATCAACAGGTCATCGGTGCCAGCAGCCGCTTTGACTAGATATACTCCTTCCACGGGAGGTAGATGAGGGAATACTCGTCTGCGGCTGGGGGATTGGTGAAAAAGGATCTCTTTTTTGCTGATAGTTCCTACGGGCCCTTGAGAAGGCGACTGGAAGGTGGCCACATTGCTGGTATGTGTTTTGGTAACCCAGCGGGCAGCGTGGATCTCGTCATTGAAAACCACCAACGTTCCCTTCCCATGGGCTTGGGGGTGGGAAGCGACGCGAACGGCATTGACGAGATTGAGGGGACCGTCTGCTCCCAACTCGTTTTGACTGCGCATCGCTCCGGTTACAATGACGGGCAGGTCGCCGGGAAGAGTCAGATCCAGATAGTAGGCAGTTTCCTCTAGCGTATCGGTGCCGTGAGTGACTACCACTCCATCGACATCTGGTTGGGAGAGATGGTGCATGACCCGTTGGCTAATTCGGTGCATCCACTGGGGTGTGATGTGAGGACTGGGCAAGTTACAGAAGTGGTCCATTTTCACTTGGATCCCGTAACGAGAAAGCAAGGGAAGAACCTGTTGCAGTCCTTCGGAACCCAGTGGCTTCACAGCTCCCGTCCGTTCATCTTCTGTCATGGCGATAGTTCCGCCGGTGGTAAGGATCGTAATTTGTCTCATGGTTGTGTTCTCCTCTGGTTAATTTTTCTCTCCCATAGCGGTTTGGGGAATTTTAGGGCTGCTTTTGCAGACGGTCTAGATGGGGTTTCATTTTCGTTGTTCTAACGAAAACCGAACCCTTACTGCAGAGCGCGGGGGAGGGAAGCGAAGGGAATCTAGTCAAGGCGATTTTTTCATCATGCTTTTAGTGGATCTTTCTTTCATTTTATAATAAGATCTTGCGGTTATCGATCCGCTGTTTTGTTCATAATGAAGATGGAACCTGTCTGAATGGGGTGAAAGGTGAATGGACGGTCGCCGGTACTTGGTGAAAATCCGTTGCAAGGAATGTGGAGAGTACTTTTTGTTGAAAGGCAGTATGAAGAAAGGAAGAGTGGAAACGGGCTTTAAGCAATGCATCTGTGATAATCGAAGTCCCTCGGGATTCGAAGTATCATCCGAGAGGTTGTAAGTGGACCGGCCTGCATAGGGTCGGTCTTTTTATTGCATAAAGATAGGTTGTGGCGCTCAAACTATCTGCGAAGAAACCAAGGGGAGGGAGTCGATCGGGATGGGGTTTCACATTTTGGTACCCAAGTTCTGATGAGTCGAAGACACTCTATGTGCAACCTAACCCTCCCTGTGACGACTTTTTCACAGAGCTTCTCGAACCGAAGAGTTTTGGGTGGAGCGGAGGACTCCCTCTTCTCCTCCAAGGATGAGCACAGGGAGTCTAGGGGAGAAACTTATATTGGCAGGTGGCGGGGGCAGCGGTCATTCTAAACCGGATCGAGACTGTAATTCCCCAACAATATGTTCGGTGTGATTGGCGCTATTGCCGCCGTGGTCGACGGGCTGATGGGGTTGTCGTCGAAAATAGCGGTGGTGGATGTCATCCGGAGATAAGACCCGACGAGAAATACCCTGTATGACTTCAATCCTGAAACAGCACTTCCGGTTGGATTTGGTCCTGTTCACAGGTGAAAAAATCGGGAAACATACTTTTTGTCAATAAGGAGTGATTCAGTCATGTACAGACGGATCGCCGCCGTGCTGTTCCCCGTTGCCGCACTGGCCTTGATCGGCACTGCTGTGTGGGGATACCAAGAAAATCAAGAAAAAAGTAGTCTGCTCATTAAAGCGGAGAACCAGTATCAAAGAGCTTTCCATGATCTCAACTTTCATGTGGACAAATTACAGGATGAATTGGGGAAGACACTGGCTCTCAATTCGCGAAAACAGTTGTCTAACTCTTTGACCAACGTATGGCGACTCAGTTTCGCCGCCCAAAACGATCTCGGCCAGCTTCCCTTGTCCATCATGCCTTTTGACAAAACGGAATCTTTTCTAGCCCGTATCGGCAATTTCAGTTACGGGGTGGGAGTTCGGGATCTAGATAAAAAACCCCTGACAGATCGGGAGTATAATACCTTGCGGGATCTGTACAAGCGTTCCAACGCCATTCAAAAGGACTTGCAGAAAGTGCAGTCCCAGGTTCTGAGCAAAAACCTGCGCTGGATGGATGTGGAGCAGGCGATGGCCTCTGAGGACAAGGTGATGAATAACACGATTATAGATGGTTTTAAAAAGGTAGATAAAATTTCAGAAGGATATACTGAGGTGGACTGGGGACCCTCCGTCAATAATCTGGAGGCAAAACAGCGAAAAAATCCGGTGAACCTGACCGGAAAAACGGTATCTCCTCAGGATGTGAAGGAAAAGATTGCCGATATTCTAGATCGACCGGACACCAAGGGGATTGAAGTGGTCTCCAACCGAAAAGGGGATGTAAAGACTTACAGTGCCCGATTGAAAAAACGGAACGGAAACGAAGTGAATGCCGATGTAACTGCCAAAGGCGGACACGTTCTCTGGCTCAATTATGATCGCCAGGTGAACAAACGGAAATTGAGCCTGGAGCAGGCCCAGGGAGAGGCGATTCAGTTCTTGGAAGGCTTGGGGTATCCGGAGATGGAGACGATCTCCTTCGACGAAATGGGCAATATGGCTTCCTTCAGCTTCGTCAGAAAAGAAGGGAAGGTATTGATCTACCCTGAGACGGTTGTGATCAAAGTGGCTTTGGATAATGGGGAGATCATAGGATTTCAGGCAGAAAACTATGTGTATAATCATATTGAAAAACGAAATCTGAAACCCCGTCTTACCCAGGCCCAGGCTCGAAAATATGTCAGTCCCCGTATGAAGGTGAAGGAGTCCCATCCAGCAGTGATCTTCGGAGAGAATGGAAAAGAAGTGCTGTGTCACGAGTTTATGGGTCGGCTAGGAAAAAGTGAGTACCGCGTATTTATCAATGGGGATACGGGAGACGAAGAGATGGTTCAGAAGGTTAAAAAGGCCAATACGGAAGAACTTTGAAATTTCCTCAGGCCGGCTGATCAGCCGGCCTGAGATTTTGACAAAATCGCCTGAAAAAAAGGTTTCAGTCGTTGCAAGCCGCGGTGGTTTATGATATCCTTATGAAGAATTCATACAAAGGAATACATAGCGAACTCTAGGGTTCATGGGTTGTCGCTGGCCAAGGTTTCCAAGGGGAAATCATCATCCAACTCGAGATGAATCAAATACCGTTCATCCGCTGAGCAGAGCCATGCCCTGCTCTTTATGTTTTTGTCAGGAGGTCTGGCATGAGTCGTTTATCTGTAGCGATCGATGGTCCCGCCGGTGCAGGTAAGAGCACTGTGGCACGAAGGGTGGCGGCGGAGCTCGGGTTAACCTATGTGGATACCGGCGCTATGTACCGAGCGATCACTTGGAAAATATTGAGAGATAATGAAAATCCAGAAGATGAAATTTTGGCCTCCCGACTGGCCCGGGACACGGACTTGCGACTGACAGCCGGAAAGGGTGGAGTCGATGTTTGGGTGGATGGGGAAAAGGTGACGGAGGCGATTCGGACTCCCGAAGTCACATCCCAAGTCTCCCGGATTGCCGGCCACGTGGGGGTTCGAAAGGGATTGACCGATAAACAGCGGGCGATGGCCCGTCAAGGAGGGGTGGTGATGGATGGCCGGGATATCGGTACGCAAGTGATGCCAGATGCCGATGTAAAGGTTTTCTTGACTGCCTCCATTGAAGAACGGGCCCAGCGTCGCTACCAGGAGTTGATGCAAAAGGGGTTTGAAGTTGACCCTGAACAGCTCAGGGAAGAGATTCGGAACCGGGACGAGAAGGACCGAAACCGGGAACATTCGCCTTTGCGACCGGCTGAGGATGCGGTCCACTTGGACACTACAGGGCTGTCGATCGATGAAGTCGTCCAATCCATCCTCACCCTTTGTCAATCCCGGGTGAGCGGCGGTGAGTGAGTTGCTGTATAAATTCTTCCGGGGGTTTTTTCGCCTCTTTTTTGCAGTTTTCTATCGCTGGGAAGTTCGCGGTCTGGAGCATGTCCCGGATCAAGGAGGGGTGGTGGTCTGTTGCAACCATATCAGCAATCTGGATCCGCCCCTCGTCGGTTCGGCCATGCGTCGTCCGGTCCGGTTCATGGCTAAAGAAGAGTTATTTCGAGTTCCCGTTCTTTCCTTTCTGATCCGGAACTTCGGGGCTTTTCCGGTGCAACGTGATACCGCAGACAAAAGGGCGGTAAAGAAAGCTTTGTCGATTTTGAAACAAGGGGGAGTTGTGGGGGTATTTCCCGAAGGGACTCGTTCCAAGACAGGGGAACTCGGGGAAGCCCACGCCGGAGCTTCATTCATCGCTTTAAAAGGAGAAGGGCAAGTGGTTCCGGCAGCGATTATCGGCCCGTATCGGCTGTTCCGAAAGGTGACGATCGTTTTCGGTCCACCCTTGGATCTGAGTGAGTACCAGGGACAAAAACGGACATCAGGATCCTTGAAAGAAGTAACCCATCGGATCATGGGAGAGATTGATTCTCTCCTCAAAGAAAACCGCCGGGAGCGGCCGTAAAGGTGTTATTGGTTTTACCTGATTTCCATAGCCCTCTTTGTAAGGGGCAGAGACACTAGATCGGAATCGATGTGGTGGTCTCCCCCGGAATCAATCAATCACAGGATTAATGAAATTAAGGGGCTGGTTTTCTTAATTTCATTGTTCATCTCTCCGCTTCCGGAGAGATCATAAATCAGGTTATTTATTGGCAGGTAAATGAGGAGGTTGTCGTCATGGTGGAAGAAATGAAATCAGAAATGGCAGAGGTGGCTCCGTTGAACCGCGGAGATATCGTCAAAGGGAAAGTAACCAAGGTAGAAGATCATCAGGTGCTGGTGGATGTCAACTATAAGTTTGACGGTGTGATCCCGATTTCGGAATTGTCCAGTCTGCATGTGGATAAAGCTTCCGACGTCCTATCTGAAGGGGACGAGGTGGAAGTGAAGGTGATCCGGATCAATGATGAGGAAGACAAGCTGGTTCTTTCCAAAAAAGCGGTGGATTCGGATCGTGCCTGGGAAGAATTACAACAAAAATTTGAGAGCGGCGAAACGCTGGAAGCGGAAGTTGCCGATGTGGTCAAAGGCGGTTTGGTCGTAGATCTCGGAGTTCGCGGATTTATTCCCGCCTCCTTGGTGGAGCGCCACTACGTCGAAGATTTTTCCGATTATAAGGGACGCAAGCTATCTCTCAAAGTGATCGAAATCGATCCGGCTAAGAACAAGTTGATTCTTTCCCGCAAGGCGGTTCTGGATGAAGAGGCCGACCAGCGGAAACAAGAAACCTTGGCCAGTCTGCAACCGGGGCAAGTGATGGAAGGGACCGTTCAACGTTTGACCGACTTCGGTGCCTTCGTGGATATCGGAGGTGTTGACGGGCTGGTCCACGTTTCCGAGCTGGCATGGAACCGGGTGGAACATCCTTCTGAAGTGCTTTCCGAAGGGGATCAGGTTCAGGTGAAAGTTCTCAAAGTGGATCAAGATAACGAACGCATCAGCCTCAGCATCAAAGAGACCCAGCCAGGTCCCTGGGAGAAAGTGTCTGAAGAGATTCAGACTGGGGACATCGTGACAGGTACAGTGAAGCGGCTAGTCTCCTTCGGTGCTTTTGTGGAAGTATACCAGGGAGTGGAGGGGCTGGTTCATATTTCCCAGATTTCCCGCCGCCATATCGCAACTCCTTCTGAGGAGTTGGAGGAAGGACAGGAAGTCCGAGTAAAAGTGCTGGATATGCAACCGGAACAAAAACGAATCAGCCTCAGCATCAAAGAGGTGGAACAGGAAGAAACCCGCGAGGAACTAAAAAATCTGGATCGTAATAACAGCGGGATGAACGTGACCTTGGGTGACGTTTTCGGTGATCAACTCCGCCGCTTGAAATAATTACAAAAGCCTCCGGCCAAGTCCGGAGGCTTTTTTGCTGAAGGGAGAAGAAAACAGACATACTACGGGGAAACGGGTTTATTCGGAGGAGTTGTTCGTGGTTGACGGTACATTTGCATTGCTATTGTCCATTTCGATAGCGGTATGGATCCAGACAGGATGGTTTTCGGGGTTGGAGCAGGAGTTGAAATGGAGCAGGCAGGGGCTGGTCTTGGGATTGTTAGCAGCAACCGCATTGTTGCGGGTGGAGGTTCCCATCGGGGAAGCTGTGAAAATTCAGGGCGGGATGTTACTGTTGTTGCTCTTTCTGATCCGATTGATCAAAATCAAGCGGGTTCAGTTGATCCATTTGTTTCCTGCTATTTTCCTAGCCGCTTCCATTCTGTTTTTTCTTCGTGAATTGTACTGGTGGGGTCCGGCCTTCAATGAAAACGGGTTTCGGATCTTAGGTGTCGGGGCTGCTACCGGCATGGCACTTCTCACCTTCCGTCAGCTCCATCTCCGCTTGATCGTGGCTGCGGGGGGATTATGGTTGGCCGAGTGGATGTCCTTAATTCTGCACCGGAAGGAATTGAACCCAGCTGTTTTTGGTATGCCGTCAACTTTGGACGTTTTTTGGTTTACTTGGACTGCCCTTCTGATCTTGCATTATGTTACCCGTGATATGTCAGCTAGGATTCGCCAACTTGTCAAAAGGCCCCGCGGAGGTTAAATGAAAATATCCCATCGGCTGAAGGGGAGGGAGCATCTCCTGTAGAAACCTTGTAAACTAGCCCAGGCTGAGTTTGTCGGGATGGAGATAACCCCCAACCCTTCCTTGTTGACACCCTTGTCGTGGTGTGGGCGAAAAAAGTCCTTCTGTGGTAAAATCATACTGGTTGGATCCGCCTGGAACGAGTCATATGTGTGGAGGATCTGGTGGAATACGGAGGAGAGGAATTCGGACAAATGAGTTTGCCAGTCGTGGCCATCGTAGGCCGTCCCAATGTGGGAAAGTCAACATTGTTCAACCGGATCGCCGGAGAACGGATTGCGATTGTGGAGGATAAACCAGGGATCACCCGGGATCGGATTTATACCCGTGGGGATTGGTCGGGACGTGATTTTCACGTGATCGACACCGGGGGGTTGGAGTTTGGAAAACAAGATGAGGTGGTGGAACATATTCGCCAGCAGGCTGAATTGGCCATCGAAGAGGCGGATGTGATTCTGTTTATGGTGGATGGGCACGATGGGGTGACCGCCACTGATGAAGAGGTGTCCCGGATTTTACATCGTTCCAACAAACCGGTGGTTCTGGGCGTCAACAAACTGGATGATGTCAAACACCATGAAAACGTATATGAATTTTATCAGCTCGGTTTTGATGAACCGATCGGGATCTCTTCACTACACGGATCAGGAACCGGGGATTTGTTGGATGCGGTGGTGAATCGTTTACCGGAGCGGGAAGAAGAGGAGTATGACAGTGATACGATCCGAGTCTCCATGATTGGCCGTCCCAATGTAGGGAAATCCTCTCTGGTCAATCGGATTCTCGGAGAGGAGCGGGTGATCGTAAGTTCTGTGGCAGGGACCACCCGGGATGCCGTCGATACGCCTTTCGCCCATGAAGGGCAGGATTATGTCATTATTGACACGGCAGGGATGCGAAAGCGGGGCAAGGTATACGAGACTACAGAAAAATACAGTGTTCTGAGAGCTTTGAGAGCGATTGAACGCTCCGATGTGGTCTTAATCCTGTTAGACGGGACCGAAGGGGTGACTGAACAGGATAAGCGCGTGGCTGGGATCGCTCACGATGCGGGAAGAGGGGCTGTTTTTGTTGTAAACAAATGGGATGCGGTGGATAAGGATGATCGAACGATGAATCGGATGATCCGAGAGATTCGTCAGGAATTTGCTTTTATGGATTATGCTCCGATCCTGTTCGCTTCAGCAAAAACCGGTCAACGGGTGACGAAAATCCTGCCGGTGGTAAAAGAAGTGGCGGAGCAGCATGCCTTGCGCGTTTCCACATCCGTTCTCAATCAAGTTTTGCAAGATGCGGTGATGTCGACTCCACCCCCCACAGTGAACGGAAAGCGGACCCGGATCTATTACGGAACACAGGTTTCTGTAAAGCCACCGGTTTTTGTGCTGTTTGTCAACGATCCGGAACGGGTTCACTTTACTTATCAACGCTATTTGGGAAACCAGTTGCGCGAGGCTTTTGGTTTTATTGGGACCCCGATCCGGATTCTGCTGCGCAAAAAGAACAAGGAGAGATAAATACGAGAGGAGGAAAAGGATGGGGACATCTATATGGGTTTTGCTTGTCTCATATTTAATCGGTTCGATCAGTTTCAGCTATTGGATCACCCGTTTTATGAAGGGGGTCGACATCCGACGGCATGGCAGTGGTAATGCCGGTGCGACCAATATGTTACGGGTGGTAGGTAAAGGGCCTGCTATTGCCGTTTTTGTCCTAGACGCTTTAAAAGGAATGGCTGCGGTGCAACTGGCTGCAACCGTGTCTGGTGATGCGACGTTAATGATGGCGGCAGGGGTGGCTGCGATTATCGGGCATAATTGGCCTGTCTTTCTCGGTTTTCGGGGAGGGAAAGGGATTGCGACCACGATCGGTGTCACAGCTCTGCTCACTTTGGCAGCAGCTTTGATCACGGGTGTGGTAGCCATTATTGTTATCCTTCTTACCCGCTATGTATCCCTCGGCTCTTTGGTTTTTGCTGCTGGTTTGCCTTTGATGATCGCTTTTTTGGATTATCCCACTTCCTATGTGTATCTTAGCCTGGTGATTACTCTGATGGCTTTTATCCGACATAGCACCAATATCAGACGTCTTTTCAAAGGAACGGAGAGTAAACTGGGGTCAACCAAAGAACAACGGAGTTAGAGCGGAGGGAAGGGCTTTATGGCGAAAAGGAGTGCGGCTGTACTGGGTGCAGGCAGTTGGGGGACTGTTCTCGCTTCGGTATTGGTTGATAATGGTCTCGATGTGAAGCTGTGGGCTCGCAGAAGGGAGTTGGCCGAAGAGATCACCCAGGATCACTGCAACAGCTGGTATCTGCCGGATATCCGGTTGCCGGAGACGCTTCAGGCCACGGATTCTTTGGAGGAGGCGGTGGCCGGAAAGGATCTGGTGCTGATGGGAGTCCCCTCCCAATCGATGAGGGAGGTGGCCCGGAACCTGGCTCCTCGGTTGGGAAAAGGTACTCTGGTGCTACATGCGGCCAAGGGGTTTGAACTGGGTTCGCTGAAGCGCATGTCGGTGGTGTTGGAGGAGGAGTTGCCCATGGCCGCGGAACGGATTGGAGTATTATCCGGTCCGAGTCACGCAGAGGAGGTGATCCGGAAATCTCCAACGACTGTGGTGGTGGCATCCAAACATCCTTCCGTTGCGGAAGAGGCGCAGGGATTATTGATCAACTCTTATCTGCGGGTCTACACCCATCCCGATGTGATTGGAACAGAGGTGGGTGGCTCCTTGAAAAATATCATCGCTTTGGGTTCGGGAATTTCTGATGGGCTGAATTTTGGGGATAATGCCAAAGCGGCGTTGATCACCCGTGGACTGGCGGAAATGGCACGCCTGGGTATGGCGATGGGAGCCAAACCGATCACCTTTGCTGGATTGTCAGGGGTGGGTGATTTGGTGGTCACCTGCACGAGCCGTCACAGCCGAAACTGGCGGGCAGGTTATCTGCTCAGCCAAGGCCTGGCGCTGGAAGAGGTACTCCAACAGATGGGGATGGTGGTGGAAGGGATTAAAACCACCCAGGTGGCCCAGGAGCTTGCTGCAAAATACCAAGTGGAGATGCCGATTACGCAGGAACTTTATGCGGTCCTCTTTGAAGGCAAATCCCCCCGTAAGGCAGTGGAAGATTTGATGGCTCGCGGAAAGACGGATGAGATGGAAGAGATGATACAGGGTTCGCCAGGCCCGACCGCCTAATGTATCCGGGACTCGTTGCAAAGTGTCACATTCTTACATACGTTGTAATACATCCGGTTTGGCTGTTGTGCAAGAATAGAGGCTCTTGCTAGGGGGAATAGGGACCAGGGGATGCTTGGGCGACCAAACCGGAAAAACAGGGGTGCGCCCACAGGCGTCACCCCTGTTTCCGTTTGCGGGGTGTTCCCTTCTCTCTGGGGCCCGCCTGTATCAAGTCGGACATCAACTGTCTAACAAAGGGAAGTTGAAGGATTTTGAGTAGCTGGGTGAAATCGAAATTCTGGAATGGATGAGATGAGGTGTCGACAGAATCCGTATCTCCATCTGGTGGGGGGAGGTTGAGACGTGGAATTTCTTCTTCGTCCTCCTCCTGTCGTCTCGGTTGTACCAGGCGTAAGGGAGGCCGTCCTCGGTGGGGTTGTTTTTGATTTGCAAATTGGGTGGCCATTTCAAACATCTGATAAGCGTTATCCATGATCTTCTCCATCCGTTGCAAGGATTCGCTGAAGTCTTTTAGGGTGGTTCGGAAAGTATAAAACCCGTTGATCCATTTGCTCAGGCTGTCTGAGACGGCATCTGACTGGGGTTCCCGGGGGGGAAGACGTTTTTGTGGCCGAGGTCGGCGACGCTGGGGAGGTCTGTAAGGCCGGTTGGTGCGCGTGGCTTTTTTTGGCATGGAAGATCTCCTCCACTTCGGGCTTTTGTCTCTCTATCCTATGCCAATGTCCAGGAAGGGATTGGACGGAAGCCCGGTAGATTGGTGGGCGCCTGTGGATTTGCTATACTGGTATTTGAATATACGTCTGAAGAAGGAAGATGATGGACTTGGATGCCATGGTCAGTATTTTGCTACTGTTGATCGCTAATTTCACGATTTCATGGACCCGTCAATTGGGTACAGGATGGGTCCGGATATTGTTTTCTGTTTTCGCTGTGCTACTCCTGATCCCGGCTTTTCTTTTCGGATTTCGGGCGTTGATGTGATCACCACAGAGGGGAGGGAGCCAGATGCGATGGAAATGGGTATCGGCTGGGTTGTTGGCAGTGTTGATCCTGCTGACTGGTTGCATGCGGACCGATGAGTTTGATCAGAAGATCGCAGAGGATTTGCCTCGGGAAGTACAAGAGGTACAGGTAGCTTTAGACCAATACAGGAAAGAACATAATAATGTCTTGCCTCTGAAGCCTCCCCAGGGCCCCACGCTGTATCAGAAGTATATTCTCGATTTTTCCAAAATGAGTGCTTACCTTCCCAGCACTCCGTCCAACTCCTTTCAAAAAGGGGGCCACTTTGTATTTGTTGTTGTAGACCCCGGAGCTAAAAAACCACAGGTGCGTGTACTGGATCTGCGAGTGACGGAGAAGTTGCGGGAGTTGCAGGGGCGGGTAGATACTTACAAGGAACGGAACGAAAAGTTGCCCAAGGGAGACCAGCAGGGAAAAGGGATCTATGATGTGGATTATCAGGTCTTGAAGATCGATCCAGTCACCCTTCCAAGTCCTTACCATTCAGAGTTCACTCTTACTCCGGTGCTGGACAGTGAGGGTCAGGTGTATGTGGATTATCGGAAAGATGTGATGAGGTTGTTGGAAGAGTCCGACTCCAAGCCGGCTAAAGGGCAAGATCTCAGAGAAATTTTGTACAAGGATTCATTGTTTGTCCCCGCCCACTCCCTGCCGATGAAATGGGAGAACGGGGAACCTGTCATGGAGGAAGAATAAATGGAGCCCCCCGCACATATGAAATGGACAAGTCTGCAAAAAGAAAGCGGGGGGATCTCTTTTGGGGATATGGGAAAATCTTCTATTACACTTGTTTGTCATTCCGGCGACTTTTTTGCTGGGGAGGCTTTCCGCAGTCAAGGTGGCCGGTTTTCGGGTCCGGATGATAGGTCGCAAGAATTCATCAGATGAAAAAGAACGGGCTTCCAGAAGGACTGTCTGATTGGACAGTCCTTCGGTTTTTTCTCTGGGAAGGTTCATAACCAGCCCCTCTCCTCATATATTTATAGTGTCCAAATCCATCGGAGCATGATAAAGGAGGCGGTTCGCCTTCGCGCCGACAGCACGTCCGTGGGAGTCGGAACTTTCGAGGGAGGGGTTTTCGTGAAGAAGGTCGATATCTTCAAAGATATTGCGGAACGAACGGGGGGCGATATTTACCTGGGTGTAGTCGGTGCGGTGCGCACCGGAAAGTCCACCTTTATCAAGCGATTCATGGAACAAGTGGTGATCCCCAATATCAGTGAGGAGGCGGACCGAGCCCGGGCCACTGATGAGTTACCACAGAGTGGGGCTGGGAAGACGATCACCACGATCGAGCCCAAGTTTGTTCCCAATCAAGCGGTCCAATTGCATGTTACTGAAGGAATCGACATTAATGTCCGATTGGTGGACTGTGTCGGATATGCGATCAGCGGGGCTCGAGGGTATGAAGATGAAGCGGGCCCTCGCATGATCAATACTCCGTGGTATGATGAGCCGATTCCTTTCCAGGAGGCGGCGGAGGTCGGCACTCGAAAAGTGATCCAGGAACATTCCACCCTGGGTGTCGTGGTGACCACCGACGGTTCCATCACGGATATTCCGCGTCAGGACTATGAAGAGGTGGAGGAACGGATCGTCGAAGAGATGAAGGAAGTTGGAAAGCCCTTCATTCTGGTTCTGAACTCCACCCGTCCATACAGTGAAGAGGTACAGGAATTACGGGAAGATCTGGTGGAAAAATACGATATTCCCGTACTGGCCGTCAGTGTGGCCACCATGGGGGAAGAAGAGGTTTACGCTGTCCTCAAGGAAGTCCTATATGAATTCCCGGTCCATGAAGTGAATGTCAACTTACCCAGTTGGGTTATGGTTTTGGACGAGGACCATTGGCTACGCAAAGATTTTGAAACCGCAGTCCGGGAGACGGTTCAGGATATTCGCCGTTTGCGGGATGTGGATCAAGTGGTAGGACAGTTTACTGATTATGAATTTATTGAACAGGCAGCCCTTTCTGGGATGGATATGGGGCAGGGGATTGCAGAGATCGATCTATATGCATCGGATGAATTGTACGATCGGATCCTGACTGAGGTGGTGGGGGTCTCGATTCAAGGGAGAGATCATCTGCTCCAGCTGATGCAGGAATTCTCCAAGGCGAAACGAGAGTACGACAAAGTGTCCGATGCGATTCAGATGGTTCGGACGACGGGATATGGAGTGGCAGCCCCCACATTGGAAGAGATGGCGCTGGATGAGCCGGAGTTGATTAAACAGGGGCCCCGCTATGGCGTTCGCTTGAAAGCCTCTGCACCCTCCATCCATATGATCCGGGTGAATGTCCATTCGGAGTTTGCGCCGATTATCGGGTCGGAGCGGCAGAGTGAGGAACTGGTCAATTATCTGATGCGGGATTTTGAATCAGATCCTTTGAGTATTT
>CAUGKZ010000006.1 GCA_959600065.1 uncultured Kroppenstedtia sp.
ATGTGTCTGGAAGAGAGGGGAAAGCTGGAGAAAGAGTGGATGATGTTCACCTTTCGGGCGGAAGGATATGGTGGAGAGCTTCTTCCCCACTCTCCGGAGGGAGAACTCTGCTGGCATCCCTTGGATCAGGTGAGGGGTCTTCCCACATCGGAAATAGATCGGAAAATTCTGTCCGATGTGCTGGATGGCGGACCGCTATCGATTGGCCGATGGGTATATAACCGAGAGGAAGAAGTGCTCCGTCATCATCTGCATGGTGGCCTGGCTTGACCCGATGGATACAATCAAGTATATTCATAGCAAGTTTTGGGGGGGAACGGAAACCATGGGGGGAAACTTCATCGGAATCGACCTAGGAGGAACCTCGATCAAATTAGGGGTCATTGATGAGACAGGGCATCTCCTGCACAAGGTGGAGATGCCCACATGTCCTGGGGAGGGGGCCCAAGCCGGTGTGGAGCGAATGGCGGCGGGAGCCCGTCAGTTAGTGGAGTCGGCGGGGATTCCCTGGAAGGATGTAAAAGGACTTGGACTGGGAGCACCTGGCTTTTTGGATCTGGCCCAGGGGAAGATTCTCCGTCTCACCAATATTCCCTGGGAGGATGTGCCGATCCGGGATCAGTTGCAAGATTTGCTCGGAATCCCTGTCGTTCTCGACAATGACGCTAATGTGGCAGCCCTAGGAGAAGCCTGGAGCGGAGCGGGTGCCGGACTGACCGATATGATTCTGATCACTCTGGGAACGGGAGTCGGCGGGGGTGTGATCGCCGGCAATCGTTTGATTCATGGTGCTGGACTGGCGGGGGAGATCGGTCATATTCCGGTGGAGCCGGAGGGGGTCCCTTGCGGTTGCGGGCAACGGGGGTGTCTGGAGACCATTTCCTCAGCCACAGGCCTGGTTCGACTCGTGACAGTAGCCGTGGAAGCCGGGCGCAACACTTCTTTGAAATCCAGTGTGAAGACAGGGACCCTCACCACCCGGGAAATCGTGAATGCAGCAGAGAAGGGGGATTCCGTCGCCCTGGAAGTGATCGACACCGCTGTCGATGCTTTGGCCCGAGTGATGGCCATCTTGACCTTGATCAACCATCCCGCCGCCTTTGTGATCGGCGGTGGGGTATCGGGTGCGGGAGAGACTCTTTTTGCTCCTCTGCGCCGAGCTTATCACCGCCATACCTTACCCGATTCGGCCCGAGGGGTTCAGATCCTTCCGGCCCAACTGGGTAATGACGCAGGGATGATTGGTGCGGCAGGTTTAACTGCAAAAGGAACCATGATGGGTTAAAATATCATATAATGAATGAAAGCAGGTGACGGGGTATGGTTGCTGAAACGGACCAAGAGATTCAGCTGGTGGTGATCACCGGGATGTCGGGTGCGGGCAAATCCGTCGCAATGCAGAGCCTAGAGGATCTCGGCTATTTTTGCATCGATAACCTGCCGCCTGTTTTACTATCCAAGCTGGCTGAGTTATTGGAGCAGTCCGGCGGGAAACTAAGAAAAGCGGCCTTGGTGACGGATCTGCGGGGAAGGGAGTTTTTTCCTACGCTGTTTGAATCCCTTGACACCTTGGAAAAACATCACAATATCCATTACCAGATTCTCTTTTTGGATGCGGCGGATCAAGTGTTGGTCCGCCGGTACAAAGAGACCCGTCGTCGCCATCCCCTGGCTCCAGAGGGAAGTCCCATGGACGGGATTCGTCTGGAGCGCAATCTGCTGGAGGAGATTAAAGGACGAGCCCATCAGATTATCGACACCAGCCATTTGAAACCGGCCCAACTGAAAGAGAAGATCAGCTCCCGCTTTGCCCGGAGGGATCAAGACCGTTTGGCCATCACCTTTCAAAGTTTTGGGTTTAAGTATGGTATTCCCATCGATGCCGATCTGGTGTTTGACGTCCGTTTTCTTCCCAATCCCCATTACGTGGAGTCCCTCAAACCCAATACCGGGTTGGATGCGGATGTGAACGACTACGTGATGAAGTGGGAGGAGACACGGAAGTTCCTCGAAAAGTTGGTGGATATGCTCTCCTTTCTTCTCCCGCATTACCAACGGGAAGGAAAGACCAGTTTGGTGGTGGGGATCGGTTGTACTGGTGGTAAGCACCGGTCGGTCTCCATCGCCGAATACTTGAACCGTTATTTTCAGGATCATGAACAGACTCGAGCAACACACCGGGACATCGAGAAGAGCGGTTGACAGAGAATAAGAGGTGTCCACCATGAAGACAAAAGAAGCCTGCCATCGAAAACGGCGTATCGTGGTGGTAGGAGGAGGAACCGGCCTGTCCGTGATGTTGCGTGGGTTGAAGGAACTTCCTATGGAGATCACAGCCATTGTCACCGTCGCTGATGATGGCGGCAGCTCCGGCCGGATCCGGAATGATCTGCAGATGCCTCCACCTGGGGATATACGCAATGTGATGGTGGCTTTGGCAGATGCAGAGCCTTTGCTGGAAGAGGTGTTGCAATACCGTTTTCAGAATGGAAATGGTTTGGCCGGACACAACCTTGGAAATCTGATGCTCGCTGCCTTAAAAGATATCACCGGAGATTTTAATCATGCCATTCAGTATATGAGCGGGGTGCTGGCTGTCCGCGGTCAGGTTCTTCCCTCCACAGGCGAAGAAGTCAATCTGTGTGCGGTCATGGAAGACGGGAGTGTGGTGGAGGGAGAATCCCGCATTCCCCAAGCGGGTGGAAAGATCCACCGTGTCTTTCTGAAACCCAAAGTGGCCCATCCGCTGCCAGAGGCCTTGCAAGCGATTGAGGCGGCAGATGGAATCATCATCGGACCAGGTAGCTTATACACCAGCATCCTGCCCAATCTATTAGTGAAAGGGATGGCAGACGCCATCCGCAAGTCCCATGCAAAAAAAATATACATCTGTAATGTCATGACCCAGGCGGGAGAGACGGATTACTATACAGCAGCCGACCACGTGACCGCCATTGAGGACCATGTAGGGGAAGGTTTTTTTGACGTGGTGATTGTAAACAAGGAAATCCCACCAGCTTCCATTCAAGAACGTTATGCCCAGGAAGGGTCCGGGATGGTGCGGGCGGATGTGGAACGTTTAAAGAGATTCGGTTGTCAGGTGATTGCGGATGATCTGATGCAATTTCAGCAGGTAGTCCGACATGATGCCGCCAAACTGAATCGATGGGTTCGTCGCCTGGTTCAGGCATAAGGGTCGGAGGGTCGTGACAGAGGATGAAGGAAGTGACGGAGGATGTCCTTTGCATCCGCCACCAAACAGGAACTGACTCGCATCCAATCTCCCTATTGTTGTCGCCGGGCGGAGTTGTCGGCGTTGATACGGATGAATGGAACGGTTCAGATCGGAAACGGTCGAATCGGTCTGGAATTCACCACTGAGAACAATGCGATCGCCCGTCGCACCTACTCTCTGATCAAGGAACTGTACCAAGTGCAACCGGAAGTGTTCGTGCGCAAGAAGATCCGGTTGAAGAAGAATAATACCTATGCGGTACGTCTGTCCAGTGGAGCAGAAGGGATTCTTCGGGATTTACGAATCCTCGGGAAGGGGATGGAAGGGATCAGTGGGATTGATCCTGAATTGACAGCAAAGGAATGCTGTGTGAGATCCTATTTACGAGGGGCTTTCCTGGCTAGCGGTTCTGTCAACAATCCGGACAGCGGCTCCTACCACCTGGAGATGGTCTCCACGTATCAGGATCACAGTGAAGATTTGTGCTCCCTGATGAACCGGTACCATCTCCATGCAAAATGGCTAGAACGAAAAAAAGGCTTCGTCGTTTATCTCAAAGAGGGGGATAAAATCGGCGAATTCCTGAATATTATCGGTGCCCATAGCACCTTATTCCGGTTTGAAGATGTCCGGATTCTGAAAGATATGCGAAACTCTGTCAACCGACTCGTCAATTGTGAAACCGCCAACCTGAACAAAACGATTCAGGCTGCAATGCGACAGGTGGAAAATATCCGTCTGATTGACAGGGAAATCGGTCTGGATCAATTGCCGGACCGGCTCAGAGAAGTAGCTGAGACCCGGCTGAATCATCCGGAGATCTCACTGACGGAACTGGGCCAGATGCTTCCGGGACGAAAGGTGAGCAAATCGGCGATCAACCACCGACTCCGTAAGTTGGAGGAAATCGCACAAAAGTTGAGAGTTGGATCCACTGATCATACATTGTGACCCAGCCCAAATCTTATACATTCCTTGGAGGGATGATCCATGACTGAAAAAAATGTGACTGTGAATCTGAAAACGGGGCTCCATGCCCGTCCCGCGGCGCTATTCGTCCAGGAGGCCAATAAGTACAGCTCTGAGATCTTTGTCAGCAAAAACAATAAAAAAGTGAATGCCAAAAGTATCATGGGGATTATGAGTCTGGCGGTGGCCTATGGTTCGGAGATCACTATTTCCGCTGAGGGTTCCGATGCGGAGCAAGCGATTGAAGCCTTAGCTGCCATCGTCAGCAAGGAAGATTTGTAACCGCGGATACCGACCGAATAGGAGCGCCGGTCCTCACAAAGGACCGGCGCTCTGTCTTGGTCTGATCTTTATCTATCTGTAAAGGTCTTGGCCTTCTTGATCTTATGATACGACGGGGGCCGAGCTGTTTCAATAGACGAAAAGTTATTTTTATATAATATAATTCCCTGACCCTTTGGTCTATCAAGGTGGGGGTCCCACTGGGTTGTACCCTGCTCTTGACATAGAAAATCGGGGTGCATTTCTTAGAAAACGGGATCCACCTCAAAGGCGGGAATGGGTCAGACCCACTTCAATCCATCTAGAAAAAAGACAGACCAAGTTCGGTCTGTCTGCGGGTGGATGGGCGTTTAAGTATTATGATTTAAATTTCGGTAGAGAATGATGTCACTGGGGGCTTGCAACCCGATGCTGTAATTCCATATGTGAAAGGGATACGGTGACACCATGATCGCTTCCGCCGAAACCCTCCTCAACCCGGAAAGATACGGGCATCTGCTGTGGAGACTGCCGGATCAACCGTCGTCTTAGTTACCCGGTTGACGCAGAGAACGGAAGCCTAAAAGGGCGCATCCCAACAAGAACAGTTGGAGTCCGAGTTGGGCAGGGGAAGCATCCACGCCGGTTTCCGGCATCGGCCCCCCAGACTCTTTTTGACTGCTGTTCATCTGTTGCAGGGTTCCGGTCTCTTCTTCATCGGAAGAGGTCCCGGAGTTGTCGGTGTTTCCGTCACCCGAGGGTGTGGCCGGATCATCCGTCGGCGCTGTTCCTGCATTTTGCGCCGCCTCTGATTTTTTGGCCTGTTCCGCAATTTCGTCAAATCCGCAATCCTTCAACTGGATCGGATCTGTTGCAGAATCGGCATCCTGGGCTTCGAGTTGGAAACAGCCGTTCAGATCGACGGGTTGTTCGCCATCTTTTCCGTAGAACACGGCGATGATCTGATAGTTTCTTCCCGGTACCAGGTCGTCGTATTCTGCGGTGAATTTTTTCAATCCGGCGTCTTCAGGTGAGCTTTGTTCATCACTTCCATTGAGAGTGGTGAACCAGCTTCCGAGGGGTTGAGTCCCCTCGGGAAGGGAGACTTCCACCTGGTGTTTGCCATCTTTGACAGTATAGACGGCTTGGAGGGCAGTATTCTCCTGGGGAGTTTCAGCGAAGGCGAAGGGTGCTGCCGTGAAGGTCAACAACAATATCATCATCGTGAACGCGGCAGTCCTCAAAGCATGTCCTCCTCAGCATGCCCATCACTTACCCAAAGTTAGCGTATCATATAAAGCTGTTAAAAAGCAATTAAAAATTCGGGAAAAAAACAGTGAAAAAGCCAATAAACATGAGGAATTCACAGATTGACGAAAGATACGGAAATCGATGTAGGACGTAGTTTCTATGGAGTATCAACGAAAAAACCGGCTGATCAGGGAGAGGAACATCACCAAACCCACAACAACAGAAACCCAAAACAAGATTCGCTCCTGTTTGTCAAAAGAGTTCACTGGGAAGGCACCCCCTGATGACATGTCTGGTCATTCAATGACGATGCAAAGAGAAGGAGAGACCAACGGAGAGGCACAAGTCTCGCCAATCCCTTCATACAGGCCGAAGCCGGCAATGGATGGATCAGACAGGCCCGAAGCAGAATTTCCGCCAGCTTCCTCTTGATCTTACCCTTGTTCGGGTAAATGCGGGGAAAAGAGAGGTTAACTTTTTATGAATTCCAAGAAATGAGTTCTTGCTTCCGTCAGGCGTGTCGGTTTGGCGATGCAAAAGCATGAATGGTCCCGAAGTGGGATCTTTATAAAAAGAGCCGCAGATCTGCAAAAATCCACGGCTCTAATGGGGCAGGTTACTTTTGATGTTCGATGATTTTATCGATCAACCCGTATTTCTTGGCTTCCTCCGCCGCCATGAAGTTGTCGCGGTCGGTATCCTGTTGAATTTTTTTCAAGGGTTGGCCGGTCTGCTCGGCGAGGAGATGATTGAGGCGATCCCGCATGCGCAGGATGCGCTTGGCGCTGATCTCGATGTCCGAAGCTTGCCCCTGGGCACCGCCGAGGGGTTGATGGATCATCACTTCACTGTTGGGAAGAGCCAGCCGCTTGCCCTTGGTTCCAGAAGAAAGCAGGAAGGCGCCCATGGAAGCAGCCATTCCGATGCAGATGGTCTGAATATCGCACTTGACGTGTTGCATCGTATCATAGATGGCAAATCCGGCGGAGATCGATCCTCCCGGTGAGTTGATATACAGCTGAATATCTTTGTTGGGATCTTCGGTTTGCAGGAACAGCAACTGGGCTACGATAGTGTTGGCCACAGCGTCATTGATCTCGCTACCGAGGAAGATAATCCGGTCTTTCAACAGGCGGGAATAGATATCGTAGGATCGTTCGCCACGACTGGTCTGTTCAACCACATAAGGAATCAAATTCATCAGGGTCCCTCCTCTGGGATAGCATATACCCATCATAACCCAGTCAAAATACAAAGGTCAAGATAGGTCAGGGAATAGTGGAAAATAAAAACGGCAACCGATAATGGCTGCCGTCTCTTTTGGTGCGCCTACCAGGATTCGAACCTGGGCACCTGGTTCCGGAGACCAGTGCTCTATCCCCTGAGCTATAGGCGCACAATCGAAAATTAATCAGCGACAAAGACTATTATAACGAGGCCTCGATAAAAAAGCAAGAGGTCACTTGAAATTGAATATAGTCACAATAATGCGCCGAAGGGAGGCAACCTGAAAAGGAAAATCGCGAATTTTATTTTTTGCAGAGATGAGGAACCGGCGGCCTTATGATAATATATATCTTAAGTGACCGAATAACCTCCTTTTAGATATCAGGAAATCCGCCGGAAATTGCATCGAAGGCGGAAAAACACACATATACTGAACCACACGGAGGTGACGGAAATGGCTTTATCCATGGATTACGGACTGGTTCAGGACCAGCGGATGAAGCTGGTGATGACCCCCGAACTGCGGCAAGCGATCCAAGTGCTTCAACTTTCAACCGTGGACCTTATACAGTATATACAAGATCAGGCGATTGAAAACCCGGTGCTGGAAATAGAGGACCCCGCCCGAATGGCGGAGGCGGATCCAGTGGAGAGCGCAAGTGTGGATCAATTGGCAGATTGGGGAGCTTTTATGAGAAAGGGTGGAACTTTCAGCGGAGCCTCCTTCACCCATGACGAAGAAGAAGGGAATCCAGTGGATCGGATCGCTGATTCAGCCCTCAGTCTGTCCGAAGTTCTGGAAGAACAACTTCGCTACTTTTCCATAGATTCACGCATTTATCAGATCTGCCGGTATATCATCGGAAATCTAGATGAGGACGGTTATTTGAGGTTCAATGGTGAACAATTATGTAAGCGCTTTAATATCCCGGAGTCGGACTTTTCTCGTTCTCTCCAGGTGGTCCAGGGACTGGACCCAGCAGGTGTGGGAGCCCGGGACTTATCCGAATGTCTGATCCTGCAATTGAGGCGGCAGGGAGATCTTAGCCCTTTGCTTTGCCACATCGTGAGCGATCACTTGCAGGATCTGGCCGAGGGAAAGCTAAAAAGAGTAGCCCAAACTTTAAATTGCACGCCATTGGAAGTGCAGGAAGCCGCCGATCGCATTCGGAAGCTGAATCCCAAACCCGGTCTCGCCTGCCACGGGGAGAGCCCCCGCTATATTTTCCCGGATGTGACTGTGAGAAAGATGCAGGGGGAGTGGGAAGTGTGGGTGAATGAAGGCTACATGCCTCGCTTGGGCATCAGCACCCAGTATGAACGGATGCTACGGGAGAATAATGAAAGCGCTCACCAAGCCGCCGCCTATATCCGAGAACGGATTCAATCTGCGATGTGGCTGTTAAAAAGTATTGAGCAACGACGCAACACGCTGTATCGCGTCAGCCAAGTGATCATGGAAGTGCAACAGGACTTTTTCGAATACGGGGTCTCCTGTCTGAAACCTTTGACCTTGCGGGAAGTGGCGGAGGAGCTGGAATTGCACGAATCCACAGTCAGCCGAGCCACTCAACATAAATATATCCAGACACCCCGGGGCTTGTTCCCCTTCCGCTTTTTCTTCCCTTCAGGTGTCTCCAATCAGAGTGGTGGGAATACATCTGCCCGCAGTGTAAAGAATCGCATTCAACAGCTGATCCAAGGGGAAGACAAAGGGAAACCCTTGTCTGATCAGGTGATTGCAGACCGGCTCCGAGAGGCGGGGATCCGCATATCCCGCAGAACCGTCGCCAAATATCGGGAAGAGATGGGCATCATTTCGTCCCAAGCGAGGCGCAGGTTCGATTTGTGAAAAAGATTCATTTGCCTGAAGACAGCATCTACCCGATTCCGCGGGCCCTCTTGTCAGGAGTACGGAAATGAACTACAATCGTGAAAGAGGATGCTGTCTCTTTTTTTTACCTAATTGGGACGTATTTTGTCACGAGGGACATTTTTCGTCCCGTGCCGGAGGCGATCATGGAGTCCATTCTGAAACTGCAGAGCAAACTGCTTCCCGATCTGTTGGAAGTGATGCGCAAACGATATGAAGTATTACGTCACCTGCAACTGATGCAACCGGTGGGGAGACGGGGTCTTGCTGTCGCTCTCAACCAGACGGAACGGGTCTTGCGGGCAGAAGTGGAGTTTCTCAAGGAGCAGGGTCTCCTCCGGGTTGAATCGGTTGGAATGACCCTGACCCCGTCTGGAGAGGGGCTGATCCTGGAGATGGAGCCACTCATCAAAGAGCTCTCCGGTTTGACGGAACTGGAGACCACCCTCGCCCACGTGCTACAACTGAAAAGGGCGGTGGTGGTTCCAGGCGATTCCGACCGGTCGGACTGGGTGAAAAAAGAGATGGGGCGGGCAGGTGCCCGTCTGTTAAAGGAGATGGCCCGACCGGGACAGGTGACGGCAGTGGCCGGAGGAACCACTGTGGCTGCCGTTGCCGATCAGATCACCGCTGCCCCGGTTTTGAAGGAGACGATCTTTGTCCCTGCCCGGGGCGGACTGGGAGAGGCGGTAGAGTTGGAAGCCAATTATATCGTCTCCCTGATGGCCCGCAAGTCCGGTGGACAATACCGGATGCTCCACGTTCCCGAACAGTTGAGCGAAGAAGCCTTGGAAACCCTGGTACGGGAACCTCACATCCGGGAAGTGATGGAGCTGGCTCGTTCGGCCCGCATTGTCGTTCATGGGATCGGAGATGCTAAGAGCATGGCAACCCGGCGAAAGTCATCCCCTGAATTGTTGAAGCTGTTGGAGGAAAAAGGGGCGGTGGGGGAAGCCTTTGGCTACTACTTCAACCGCCAGGGGGAGATTGTCTATCGCGGCCGTCATATTGGTCTCAGCTTGGAAGATCTAGAAAAAGTAGAGATGACGATTGCGATTGCAGGCGGAGCGGCCAAGGCGGAGGCGGTGGCGGCGGTCTGCCCGGTTTCCGGCAGTGGCGTGTTGGTCACCGATGAAGCGGCTGCTCGCGCCATTCTTGAAAGGGCCCATTGAATTTTTTAATTTGATTTCAATAACGGAGGGATCCCTATGACAACCAAAATCGGGATTAATGGATTTGGACGTATCGGACGTGCTGTTTTTCGAATCGCCATGGCTCATCCGGAGTTGGAAGTGGTGGCGATCAATGATCTGACCGATTCGGAAACATTGGCCCACCTTCTCAAATACGATTCGGTTCATGGCCGATTCGACGGCTCCGTTGAGGTCTCCCCAGGGGGACTACGGGTGAATGAAAAAGAGATCAAGGTCTTGGCCGAACGAGATCCAGCCCAGCTTCCTTGGGGTGAACTCGGAGTGGAGATTGTTGCGGAATCTACCGGCCGTTTCACCAAAAAAGAAGATGCGGAAAAACATTTGCAAGCTGGCGCCAAAAAAGTGATCATCTCCGCTCCGGCTAAAAACGAAGATTTGACGGTAGTGATGGGGGTAAATGACGATCAGTATGATCCTGGCCTTCATCAGGTGATCTCCAACGCTTCCTGTACCACTAACTGTTTGGCACCTGTGGCCAAAGTGTTGCACCAAACCTTCGGTGTTCGTCGCGGTCTGATGACCACCGTTCACTCCTACACCAATGATCAGCAGATCCTGGATCTTCCCCATAAGGACTTGCGTCGGGCCCGTGCTGCGGGATTGTCCATCATTCCCACCACCACAGGGGCGGCCAAGGCTGTAGCCAAAGTGTTGCCGGAGTTGGAAGGGAAACTGAATGGTTTTTCGATGCGGGTGCCCACCCCGAATGTCTCGGTGGTTGATTTTGTGGCGGAGTTGGACCGGGATGTCAGTGTGGATGAAGTGAATGAAGCTTTTCGCAAGCAGGCGGACACCGGATTGAAAGGGATTCTGGGCTATACCGATGAACCTCTGGTCTCCAGGGATTACAATGGAGATACCCACTCCTCTATCGTCGATGGACTGTCCACTATGGTTCAGGATGGAAACATGGTGAAAGTAGTGGCTTGGTACGACAATGAATGGGGCTTTTCCAACCGCATGGTGGACCTGATCCATCACATTGCCAAGAAAGGTGTGTCAGTCTAAAATAAAGGGGAAAAAGAGAGGAGAGGGGAAGACTCTCCTCTTTTTCTCTATGTCGAGGAGGAAGACGATGAACAAGCTGTCGATCCTAGATGTGGATGTCAGAGGAAAGCGCGTCTTTTGCCGAGTCGATTTCAATGTACCACTAGATCAAGGAGGGATTACCGATGACAATCGGATCCGGGCAGCTTTGCCGACGATCCGTCATCTGACGGAACACGGGGCGCGAGTGATCCTGGCCAGCCATTTAGGAAGACCCAAGGGGAGAGTGGTGGAGGAGTTGCGGCTGACTCCTGTCGCTGAACGCCTCTCCCAACTTTTGGGACAACCGGTGGTCAAGACGGAGCAAACTGTGGGCGCAGAAGTAGAGCAAGCGGTCGCTGGACTGAAGGAAGGGGAGATACTCCTATTGGAGAATGTCCGCTTCTGTCCCGGTGAGGAAAAAAATGACCCACAGTTGTCCCAGGACTTTGCCAAGTTGGCAGACCTCTACGTCAACGACGCCTTTGGCACCGCTCATCGGGCCCATGCCTCCACAGCGGGGATTGCCGAGCATCTGCCAGCGGTGGCGGGTTTCTTGATGCAACAGGAACTGGAAACCTTGGGACGAGCTCTGCAAAATCCTGACCGTCCCTTTACAGCGATCATCGGCGGAGCCAAGGTGAAAGACAAGATCGGCGTCATCGACAACCTGTTGGAACAAGTGGATCACCTCCTGATCGGCGGCGGACTCTCCTTCACCTTTCTGAAAGCTAAAGGATTGGAGATCGGCCAGTCTCTACTCGAAGCGGACAAGATCGATTTGGCCCGATCCTTCATGGAAAAGGCGGAACAGAAGGGGGTCCGTCTTCTTTTGCCTGTGGATGCGGTGGTGGCCCCTGCTTTTGCTGCCGATGCCCCTGCGAAGACGGTAAGCGTGGAGGCGATCCCGGCGGATTCCATGGGATTGGATATCGGTCCGCAAACCCGGGAGTCCTTCGCCGAGGTGATCCGTTCCTCCAAGTTGGTGATCTGGAACGGTCCCATGGGCGTCTTTGAGTTTGACCGGTTTGCCGAGGGCACCTTTGCCGTCGCCCGGGCAGTCGCCGCCTGTACGGGGATGACCATTATCGGCGGAGGGGATTCTGTGGCTGCTATCAAAAAATCGGGTTTGTCAGAACAAGTGGGCCATATCTCCACCGGTGGCGGCGCTTCCCTGGAATTGATGGAAGGGAAAACGCTTCCGGGAGTGGCGGTTCTCCAAAACAAGTAATCAGGTGGTGAATCACATTGCGAAAATCAGTCATCGCAGGAAATTGGAAAATGTACAAAACGGTGACGGAAGCGCTGGAGTTTTTCTCAAAGGTTGAATTTGCCGGTAAAACAGACCGTGTCGAGACCGTAGTGTGCGCTCCTTTTGTCGCATTACCTGCACTGGTACAAGAAACGAAAGCGAGTGGGATCCGGATCGGAGCTCAAAACATGCACTGGGAGGAAGAAGGGGCCTACACCGGTGAAATCAGCCCGTCGATGTTGACAGCGCTGGGAGTGACCCACGCGATCATCGGCCATTCTGAACGGAGAGCCTACTTTGCTGAGACCGATGAATCGGTCCGGCTCAAAACCCGTTCCGCACTGGATCATCAGCTCACTCCCATCGTATGTGTGGGAGAGACCCTGGAAGAGCGGGAGGCAGGGCGTACGCGGGAGTTGGTGCGGGAACAAGTGGTAGCCGCCATCCGAGGGTTGAGTTCCGAAGAGGCTTGTCGGCTCATTTTAGCCTATGAACCGGTCTGGGCGATTGGGACCGGCCGTTCGGCCACTGTGGAGGATGCAACGGATGTGATCCGATTCATCCGCAAAAGTGTGGCGGATCAGTTTGATCAACAAGTGGCCAATGAAGTTCGCATCCTCTATGGAGGGAGCGTTAAACCGGACAACATCCAATCTTTTCTCGACACAGATGAGATTGACGGAGCTCTGGTCGGAGGGGCCAGTCTGGACCCCAGTTCCTTTGCCCGGCTGGTAGAAGTTGCTGCTCAACGGGGGGATTTAGGATGAGTCAACGAAAACCTGTCGCTTTGATCATCCTGGATGGATTTGCTCTCCGGGAAGAGACTCACGGAAATGCAGTCGCTCAAGCGAAAAAGCCCAACTTTGATCGATATTGGTCCCAATATCCCCATACCACGCTTACCGCTTCAGGGACGGGAGTAGGTCTGCCTGAGGGGCAGATGGGCAATTCGGAAGTGGGCCATCTCAATATCGGAGGCGGTCGGGTGGTCTATCAGGATCTGACCCGGGTCAGCAAATCGATTGCGGAAGGCTCCTTCTTTGAAAATGAGGCCTTTCTTGGGGCGATTCGCCATGTAAAAGAGAACCACAGCACCCTTCACCTCTACGGACTCCTCTCTGACGGCGGGGTTCACAGCCACATCGATCACCTGTTTGCACTTCTCGAACTGGCGGCGCGAGAGGGTCTCCGGGATGTCCGCATCCACGCCTTTCTGGATGGACGGGATGTCGCTCCCGATTCTGGCGTCAAATATATCCAGCAGTTGCAGCAGAAGATCGCTGACACCGGCGTGGGACGGATTGCCACGGTGATGGGCCGCTATTATTCCATGGACCGGGACAACCGCTGGGATCGGACGGAGAAAGCCTACCGAGCCATGGTGTATGGAGAGGGGTCCCACTACCAGGACCCGGTACAGGCGGTGCAAGAATCCTATGAGCAGGGTGTCTACGATGAATTTGTGACGCCGATAGTCATTGTGGATGAACAGGATCAACCCGTCGGCCCCATCCAATCTAAGGACGCCGTCATCTTCTATAACTTCCGTCCTGACCGGGCTATCCAGATTTCACTGCCCTTCACCAACGAGGATTTCCAGGGCTTTGACCGAGGAGAGAAGCGACCGGGATCTCTCTATTATGTATGTCTGACTCAGTTCAGCGACGCGGTTGAGGGATATGTGGCCTATAAACCGACCAATCTGGAGAACACTTTCGGGGAAGTGGTCTCCCAGCACGGACTGAAGCAGCTCCGGATCGCTGAGACAGAGAAATATCCCCATGTCACCTACTTCTTCAGTGGCGGTCGGGAAGAGACTTTTCCCGGTGAAGATCGGATCCTGATCAAATCCCCCAAAGTAGCCACCTACGATTTGAAACCGGAGATGAGCGCCTATGAAGTGACGGAGGCGCTGGTGCAGGAGATCGAGGCGGAAAAACAGGATGCGATCGTTCTCAACTTCGCCAATCCAGACATGGTGGGCCACTCTGGCAAACTGGAGCCGACCATCCGTGCAGTGGAAGCGGTGGATGAATGTCTGGGACGGGTCATAGATGCACTGCAGGCCCACGGGGGAACCGCAGTGGTGATCGCCGATCACGGCAACGCGGATATGGTGTTGAACGAAAACAACGAGCCGGTCACCTCTCATACCACTTTCCCTGTCCCTTGTATCGTCACGGATTCAACCGTCAGCTTGAGAGAAGGCGGAATCCTAGCAGATGTGGCTCCGACGCTTCTTCAATTGTTGGGCTTGCCGCAACCTGCGGAGATGACCGGTCGTTCTCTAATTAAATAACTTTTGACAGTAGCGAGGAGGATGCATGCATGAGCATGATCATCGATGTATATGGCCGGGAAGTACTGGACTCTCGGGGAAATCCCACTGTTGAAGTGGAAGTGATTCTGGATTCTGGTGCCGTCGGTCGGGCAATCGTTCCTTCCGGTGCCTCCACCGGGGCCCATGAAGCGGTGGAGTTGCGCGATGG
>CAUGKZ010000007.1 GCA_959600065.1 uncultured Kroppenstedtia sp.
TGGAAGAAGCAGGCCTGGACCCTGACGGAAAGACTACGCTCCATGACGGCCGCACCGGTGATGCTTTTGAAAATCGGGTGACTGTGGGCGTCATGTATATGATCAAACTGGCTCACATGGTGGACGACAAGATTCATGCTCGTTCCACCGGACCTTACTCTTTGGTCACACAGCAACCTCTGGGCGGAAAGGCTCAGTTCGGCGGACAACGCTTTGGAGAGATGGAGGTGTGGGCGCTGGAAGCCTATGGTGCGGCCTACACCCTCCAGGAAATCCTCACGGTCAAATCTGACGATGAAATCGGACGTGTAAAAACTTATGAATCGATCGTCAAGGGTGAGAATGTCCCTGAACCTGGGGTCCCCGCTTCCTTCAAAGTTCTGATCAAGGAACTGCAGAGCCTTGGCATGGATGTCAAACTGATGGGGAGAAACCAGGAAGAGATCGAGATCAGAGAATTTTACGCAGAGGACGATGAACCGGCCAACGAACGAAACGGCTTGGTTGTGGAACAGGAGCAAGCAAAGCGGTCGACTTCGTAACCGGTTTGCCGGGCCTCAATCAAAGAGGCGTTTTGCCATCAAAGGATCTCCGCCGGCCGACAGGTTGATACGGGATGATCCCGAGGGAGGAATGCCCAGTGTTGGACGTCAACAACTTTGAGTATATGAAAATCGGTCTCGCCTCGCCGAATAAAATCCGCTCCTGGTCCCGGGGCGAAGTGAAAAAACCGGAGACAATCAACTACCGGACCCTGAAGCCGGAGAAGGAAGGTCTTTTCTGCGAAAAGATCTTCGGACCTACGAAAGACTGGGAATGTCATTGCGGAAAGTATAAACGTGTGCGTTACAAAGGCGTGGTCTGTGACCGCTGCGGCGTCGAGGTGACACGGTCCAAAGTGCGCCGGGAGCGGATGGGACATATCGAACTGGCTGCGCCGGTGTCCCATATCTGGTACTTCAAGGGGATTCCCAGCCGGATGGGCTTGGTTCTGGATATGTCTCCCCGTTCTCTGGAGGAAGTGATCTATTTTGCCTCCTACGTGGTGGTGGACCCTGGTGCCACCCCACTGGAGAAGAAACAGCTCCTGTCGGAGAAGGAGTATCGCAACTACCGAGAAAAATACGGAAATGCTTTTACCGCGATGATGGGAGCAGAAGCGATTAAGCGTCTGCTCGCCGAGATCGACCTCAATAAGGAAGTGCAAGCCCTGAAAGAGGAAATGAACACGGCACAAGGGCAGCGCCGCAGTCGGGCGATCAAGCGGCTGGAAGTGTTGGAGTCTTTCCGCGCCTCCGGCAACCAACCGGATTGGATGGTGTCGGATGTCCTGCCCGTCATCCCGCCGGAATTGCGTCCGATGGTACAACTGGACGGGGGGCGTTTCGCCACCTCCGATCTGAACGATCTCTACCGTCGGGTGATCAACCGGAACAACCGCTTGAAGCGCCTTCTGGATTTGGGTGCTCCGGATATCATCGTGCAAAATGAGAAACGGATGTTGCAGGAGGCCGTCGACTCCCTGATCGATAACGGACGTCGCGGTCGTCCGGTCACCGGACCGGGCAATCGTCCGCTCAAGTCTCTTTCTCATATGCTGAAGGGGAAACAAGGTCGTTTCCGTCAAAACCTGCTGGGAAAACGGGTAGACTACTCGGGTCGTTCCGTGATCGTCGTCGGTCCCTATCTGAAGATGTATCAGTGTGGTCTGCCCAAGGAGATGGCACTGGAACTGTTCAAGCCTTTTGTGATGAAAGAGCTGGTGGCAAAAGGTCTGGCTCACAATATCAAAAGTGCCAAGCGGAAAGTGGAACGGATTCATCCCGAAGTGTGGGACGTGTTGGAAGAGGTAATCAAGGAACACCCCGTGCTCTTGAACCGTGCGCCGACGTTGCACCGGCTGGGTATCCAGGCTTTTGAACCGATCTTGGTGGAAGGGCGGGCCATCCGGTTGCATCCGCTGGTCTGTACCGCCTACAATGCCGACTTTGACGGAGATCAGATGGCGGTTCATGTGCCGTTATCTGCGGAAGCTCAAGCGGAAGCGCGCCTGCTGATGCTGGCGGCGCAGAACATCCTCAACCCGAAAGACGGAAAACCGGTGGTCACCCCTTCTCAAGACATGGTGTTGGGATGTTACTACCTGAGTTTGGAGAGGGCCGGAGCGCCCGGGGAAGGAAAAGTCTTCACCGGACCCGGAGAAGCGATCAACGCTTACACCCAAGGAATTGCCGGACTCCACACGCGGATCGCGGTGCCGGTGAAGAGCCTGAACAAAGAGTGCTTTACCGAAAAGCAACAAGAAGCGTTTTTGTTGACCACCGTCGGCAAGTTGATTTTCAACGAGATCTTCCCTCCCGGCTTCCCTTATATCAATGAGCCTTCCAAGACCAACCTGATGGACGGGACACCGGAGAAGTATTTCATTTATGAAAAAGGGGTCAACATCTCTGAGAAAATCAAGAGTATGCCGGAGCAAGAGGCGCTCAAAAAAGGGTTCCTGGGTACAGTGATCGCCGAAAGCTTCCGCCGTTTTGGTACCAAGGAAACCTCGGTGCTCATGGACAACATGAAATCCCTGGGTTACTCCTTCTCCACCAAGGCTGGCATCACCATGTCCGTCTCTGATGTGGTGGTACCTGAGGAGAAACAAAAGATCCTGGACGAGGCTGAAGAGAAGGTAGCAATGGTCCTCAAACAGTACCGTCGCGGTCTGATCACCGAAGATGAGCGTTATGAGCGGGTGATCTCCGTCTGGAGCCAAGCTAAGGATGATATCACCGATGTGTTGATGAATAAATTGGGTAAATTTAACCCGATCTATATGATGGCCAACTCCGGTGCCCGGGGGAACGTTTCCCAGGTGACCCAGCTGGCCGGGATGCGCGGTCTGATGGCGGACCCGGCAGGCCGTATCATCGAGTTGCCCATTAAGTCCAATTTCCGCGAAGGGTTGACGGTGCTGGAGTACTTTATCTCCACCCACGGGGCCCGGAAAGGTCTGGCGGACACGGCTTTGCGCACCGCCGACTCTGGCTATCTGACCCGCCGTTTGGTAGATGTGGCTCAGGATGTGATCGTCCGGGAAGACGACTGTGGCACCGACAAAGGGCTGTTAGTCAGCAAGATCGCCGACGGCGGCGAAGTGATCGAGGAGATGTATGACCGGATCGTGGGTCGCATGGCTTTTCAAACGGTTCGTCATCCGGAAACAGGTGAGATTTTGGCTCATCGCAATGAGCTGATCGATGAGGAGAAGGCGAGCCGAATCGTAGAGGCTGGCGTAGAGGAAGTAGTGATTCGCTCCGTCCTCAGTTGCCGCACTCAACACGGGGTTTGCCGCATGTGCTACGGTCGCAACCTCGCCCTGGGAACCCACGTGGAGATCGGGGAAGCGGTGGGCATCATCGCAGCTCAGTCCATCGGAGAACCCGGAACCCAGTTGACGATGCGGACCTTCCATACCGGCGGTGTGGCTGGCGATGACATCACCCAGGGTCTGCCGCGGATTCAGGAGCTGTTTGAAGCTCGAAATCCCAAAGGGCAGTCCATTATCACTGAGATCTTCGGAACGGTGAAAGAGATCCGTGAGGTGAAGGAACGCCGGGAGATCGAAGTGGAGGGAACCGTGGAGACCAAGACCTACCAAATTCCCTATGGCTCCCGGTTGAAGGTGAGAGAAGGGGATCAGGTGGAAGCTGGTGACGAGCTGACTGAAGGCTCTGTTGATCCCAAGGAATTGCTCCGAGTGAAAGGGGTTCGCGGTGTGCAGGAGTACATTCTCCAGGAAGTGCAAAAGGTGTACCGCTTGCAAGGGGTGGAGATCAACGACAAACACGTCGAAGTGATGATCCGCCAGATGATGCGCAAAGTCCGCATCACCGATTCGGGAGACACCGATCTCTTGCCGGGCGCTGTTGTCGACCTTCACGATTACGAAGAAGCCAACCGAAAGGTGCTTCTTGCGGAGCAAGAACCAGCTGTGGCACGGCCGATCCTGCTCGGGATCACCAAGGCTTCTCTGGAGACGGAGTCCTTCCTGTCGGCGGCTTCCTTCCAAGAAACCACTCGTGTCCTGACAGATGCAGCCATCAAAGGTAAGGTGGACCGTCTCCTCGGTCTCAAGGAGAATGTCATCATCGGGAAATTGGTTCCGGCGGGAACGGGAATGGCCCGCTATCGCAATCTGGAGGTGGAGGGGGAGCATGAATCCTCAACTGCCGAATTTCCGGATATCGCGGATGATAAAATTTTAGTGGAATAAGCGGATTCTGCGCTCTTGAAGGTTTTCGGAAGCAGGCTTTCACCACTTGTTGACAATGTCAGTTTCAGGTGATAATATATCGACGTGTGCTTGGGCTAATTCACTTTGGAGGGCGTTTGGTATGTCTTATGATAAAGTGAAGAACGCTAAATCACTCTTGATCGGAGCCAAGCAATCCAAAAAAGCGATCCAACAGGGGAAGGCCCGGGAAGTGGTGATTGCGACAGATGCCGACGAGCAGCTCAAGCAATCGCTAGTCCAGATCTGCCGGAACCATGGGGTGGCCGTCAGCTATGTTGATTCGATGCAAGGACTTGGAAAAGCTTGCGGGATCGATGTGGGCGCGGCGACTGCCACGATATTGGAATAAAGATTGGTACAGCCAAATCCCAGAGACTGACCGCATGCTGGTTTGACACGGGTGCGGTCGGTATTTGGGTTGGTTTCCAATTTTGCGTCGCAAAATGATCCGCCTGGTTCTGTGGACTTGAATGCAAAGCATCCCAATCGAGGAGGTGAAAGAGATGCCGACAATTAACCAGTTGATCCGAAAAGGCCGCAAAAGCAAAGTGTCCCAATCGGATTCTCCGGCGCTTCAATTCGGGTACAATAGCTTCCGGAAGAAAGCGACTGAACAAAACTCGCCACAAAAGCGTGGTGTGTGTACCCGTGTCTACACCACTACACCGAAGAAGCCGAACTCGGCACTCCGTAAGGTGGCTCGTGTGCGCTTGAGTAACAACATTGAGGTTTCTGCGTATATTCCGGGAATCGGACATAACTTGCAAGAACACTCTGTGGTGCTGGTTCGCGGCGGTCGTGTAAAGGATCTCCCCGGTGTCCGCTATCACATTGTCCGGGGAGCACTAGACACCTCCGGGGTACAAAACCGGATGCAAGCCCGATCCAAATACGGTAGCAAACGGCCCAAGAAATAACATCATCGATCGATACAACTAAGCCAAAGGAGGGAAGACGATTGTCGCGAAAAGGACCCGCACCCCGCAGAGAAGTGTTGCCGGACCCGATTTACAACAGCAAATTGGTCACCCGTTTGATCAGTCGCTTGATGTACGACGGAAAGAAAGGGAAGGCTCAACGCATTCTCTATGATTCCTTCGATCTGGTACGTGAACGCTCCGGTAAAGATCCGATGGATGTCTTTGAACAAGCGATGAAAAACGTAATGCCGGTTCTGGAAGTAAGGGCTCGCCGTGTAGGTGGGGCTAACTACCAAGTGCCGGTAGAGGTGAAGCCGGAGCGGCGCACCAGCTTGGGACTTCGTTGGCTGGTAAACTACGCTCGCCTGCGCGGTGAAAAATCGATGCAGGAACGTTTGGCCAACGAGTTGCTGGATGCAGCCAACAACAACGGTGCCGCCGTCAAGAAGAAAGAAGACATGCACCGCATGGCGGAAGCCAACCGTGCCTTCGCTCACTATCGCTGGTAAGCTGGCTTCCCCATTTTTGTCAACATGAAAGGAGACATATCCGATGGCACGTGAGTTTTCCTTGCAAGACACGCGCAACATCGGGATTATGGCTCATATCGACGCCGGTAAGACCACGACAACAGAACGGATTTTGTTCTATACCGGCCGGGTTCACAAAATCGGTGAAACTCACGAAGGCGCTGCCACCATGGACTGGATGGAGCAAGAACAGGAACGGGGGATCACTATTACCTCCGCCGCCACTACAGCCCAGTGGAAAGGTCATCGGATCAATATCATCGACACACCCGGCCACGTGGACTTCACTGTCGAAGTGGAGCGGTCCCTGCGCGTGCTGGATGGGTCGGTCGGGGTCTTCTGCGCCAAAAGCGGTGTGGAACCTCAATCGGAAACCGTCTGGCGTCAGGCGGATAAATACCAAGTCCCCCGAATTGCCTATATCAACAAGATGGATATCGTCGGAGCCAACTTCTTTGGCGCCGTCGAACAGATTCGTGATCGGCTCGGAGCCAACGCGGTTCCGATCCAGCTGCCGATCGGGAAAGAGGATACCTTTGAAGGGATCATCGACCTGATCAAAAATGTGGCACACTTCTACCTGGATGATCTCGGTACCAAATCGGAAGATCGGGAAATTCCGGAAGAATATCAGGAACTGGCCCAAGAGTACCGCACCAAGATGATCGAAGCGATCGCCGAGCTGGATGAAGACCTGATGATGAAGTATCTGGAAGGGGAAGAGCCGACAGAAGAGGAACTGAAGAAAGCTCTCCGCAAAGGCGTTGTCAACGTGGAGATCATCCCTGTCCTCTGTGGCTCATCCTACAAAAACAAAGGGGTTCAGCCGATGCTGGATGCCGTTGTCGAATATATGCCTTCCCCGCTGGATGTTCCTCCGATTCAAGGGGAACTGCCCGACGGCAGTGAGGCCCATCGCAAATCCGACGACAACGAACCTTTTGCCGCTCTGGCCTTCAAGATCATGACCGACCCCTATGTGGGTAAACTGACCTTTTTCCGGGTGTATTCCGGTACGTTGAACTCCGGCTCCTACGTGCTGAATGCAACCAGGGAGAAGCGGGAGCGCGTCGGGCGGATTCTGCAGATGCACGCCAACTCCCGGGAAGAGATCAAAACCGTCTACGCCGGGGATATCGCCGCCGCTGTCGGTCTGAAAGACACGACCACCGGTGACACTCTGTGTGACGAGAAAAAACCGATTATCCTGGAGTCCATGGTCTTTCCCGAACCGGTGATCGACGTCGCCATCGAGCCGAAGACCAAGAGCGACCAGGATAAGATGGGGATGGCACTCGCCAAGCTGTTGGAAGAGGATCCGACATATCGGACGGAGACCAACGAAGAGACCGGTCAGACGATCGTCTCCGGAATGGGTGAACTTCACCTGGAAGTGCTCGTCGACCGTCTGAAACGGGAGTTCAAGGTGGAGGCCAATGTGGGGAACCCGCAGGTGGCTTATCGTGAAACCTTCCGCTCTTCCGCCAAGGTGGAAGGGAAATTCATCCGCCAGTCCGGTGGACGCGGTCAGTACGGTCATGTTTGGATCGAATTTGAGCCCCTGGAAGAAGGCGGCGGCTTCGAATTCGTCAACAAGATCGTCGGCGGTGTCGTGCCGAGGGAATATATCCCCGCCGTTCAAAGCGGGGTGGAGGAAGCTCTGCAAAACGGGGTGCTGGCGGGTTATCCGATGGTGGATATCCGTGCCACCTTGTACGATGGCTCCTACCACGATGTAGACTCCTCGGAAATGGCCTTCAAGATTGCTGGATCCATGGCCCTGAAAGCGGCTAAGTCCAAGTGTCAACCGGTTTTGCTTGAACCTGTTATGAAGGTGGAAGTCACCGTTCCGGAAGACTACATGGGCGATGTGATGGGGGATATCAACTCCCGTCGCGGTCGGGTAGAAGGAATGGAAGCCCGTGGCCCCGCCCAAGTGATTCGGGCGATCGTGCCACTGGCCGAGATGTTCGGTTACGCAACCAACCTGCGTTCTCGGACGCAGGGTCGCGGGGTGTACACCATGCACTTCGATCACTACGAAGAAGTGCCGAAGAACATCGCTGAAGAGATTATCTCCAAGGCCTCCGGTCAGTAATTCGCTGGTTGCCTCCCATTCGGTGAAGAAGGTTGTGGAAGCCTCGCTTCCCGGCTTTCTCCCCTATACATCAAATAATGATTGAGATCTAAAGGAGGATTTCGAGTCATGGCCAAAGCCAAGTACGAACGTACGAAACCACACGTGAACATCGGTACCATCGGTCACGTTGACCATGGTAAAACCACTCTGACCGCTGCGATCACCACGATCCTGTCGACCCGGGGCGGAGCTACTGCCACCGCTTATGACCAAATCGACAAGGCTCCGGAAGAAAAAGAGCGGGGAATCACCATCTCCACCTCTCATGTGGAATACGAAACCGAAAACCGTCACTATGCCCACGTAGACTGCCCAGGCCACGCTGACTATGTGAAAAACATGATCACCGGTGCCGCCCAGATGGACGGAGCGATCCTGGTGGTGTCCGCTGCTGACGGCCCGATGCCGCAAACTCGTGAGCACATCCTGCTTTCCCGTCAATCCGGTGTGGAATACATCGTGGTCTTCCTGAACAAAGTGGACCAAGTGGATGACGAAGAACTGCTGGAACTGGTGGAAATGGAAGTTCGTGAACTGCTGTCCGAGTACGACTTCCCCGGCGACGACATTCCGGTCGTATCCGGTTCTGCCCTCAAGGCTTTGGAAGATCCGAACAGCGAATGGGGAGAAAAGATCCTCGAACTGATGGCCCAAGTGGACGAGTATGTCCCGACCCCGGAACGGGATAAGGACAAACCCTTCTTGATGCCGGTCGAAGATGTCTTCACCATCACCGGTCGTGGTACCGTAGCTACCGGTCGTGTGGAGCGTGGGATGATCAAGGTCTCCGATGAAGTAGAAATCGTCGGGATCGATGATGAAACTCGGAAAACCGTGGTCACCGGGGTGGAAATGTTCCGCAAGATGATGGATCAAGCCGAAGCTGGTGACAACATCGGCGCCCTGCTCCGTGGGGTCAACCGGGAAGATATTCAGCGCGGTCAAGTGCTGGCTAAACCTGGTAGCGTGAACCCGCACACCAAATTTAAAGCTCAGGTCTATGTCCTGAGCAAAGACGAAGGTGGCCGTCACACCCCCTTCTTCAACGGTTATCGTCCCCAGTTCTACTTCCGTACCACCGACATCACCGCTGTGATCCGACTGCCGGAAGGCACCGAAATGGTGATGCCCGGGGACAACATTGAAGTGGAAGTGGAACTGATCGCCCCGATCGCCATCGAAGACGGTACTCGCTTCACCATCCGTGAAGGCGGCCGTACCGTGGGTGCCGGTTCCGTGACTGCGATCAACGAATAATCTTTTGATGCCGAAAAAGCTCCCGCATTGCGGGAGCTTTTTTTATGAGGTGCATGAGGACGATGGGGTTTCTACACAGGGAAGCCTGGGGATCACTTGAATCGCTTTTGGCTCGTAAAGACGTTGGCGTGGAATTTGAAATCTATTAAAAACTAAAGTTGATTTTCTCGTGGTTGCTAATGGTGACGAAAGATTTGGTAGAAGTAATCCAGTCTTGGTTTAATTCCTGCAGGGACCTTGATTTTGTGCCTTGCCCTTCGGATCGGATCTCGATCTTGCCAGAGCCTATTCTTTCAAAATCGGCTCGCGTCTGACTTGTCGTATACTCTTTCAAACCTTGCTCCATTGATTCCTATGGAGGGAAGAAGATAGAGGGGAGGGGGAGAGAATGGTCACCGTTTACGGACCTGTGATCGATTCACAAACCCGATGCAAGCATTATCATTCAAAGAAAGATATTATCGCTATTAAATTCAAGTGTTGCAACAAGTACTATCCTTGCTATCGATGTCATGCAGAGTGTGAGAATCATCCCATCTCGGTATGGCCAAGTGAAGAGTTTGATGAAACCGCCATCTTGTGTGGAGTTTGCAGAACCGAATACACCATCCATCACTATTTGCAAATAGATCGCTGTTCACATTGTGGTTTTCAATGGAATGAAGAGTGTAAAAAACATTACCGTCTTTATTTTCAAATGCCGATTTGACAGGATCGAAATGTAATCTTTATACTTGGTTTCGGGTTATTTTTGCTAATCTAGGGAGAGATGGGCGAAAAAAGCGGGGAAGATCCCGTTTTTTTCTTGCAATGGGCCCACACTTTCCGTATAATAGGGAATGTTGGTTTTGAACGGCGATGATGCGGAAGGTTGCCGACACGCCCGGCCCCTTTGCCACAGGCGTGGGGAAATTTCCGTGGAGCAAGTTCATTTAAAAAAATGAGCGAAAAGGAGGGGCATGAATGGCAAAGCAGAAGATTCGCATTCGCCTCAAGGCGTATGATCACCGTGTGTTGGATCAATCGGCGGAGAAAATCGTCGACACGGCCAACCGGACCGGGGCGGATGTATCCGGACCGATCCCGCTTCCGACGGAACGGGCTGTCTACACGATCCTTCGTGCAGTTCACAAATACAAGGATTCGCGGGAGCAGTTCGAGATGCGCACGCACAAGCGGTTGATCGACATTGTCAATCCCACGGCTCAAACTGTGGACGCGCTGATGCGACTCGACTTGCCGTCCGGCGTTGATATCGAAATCAAACTCTGATCCAAAATAGGCTAGCCGGTAGGAGGTGTGCGACGTGAAAGGAATTCTCGGTAAAAAACTGGGGATGACTCAGGTGTTCGGCGAAGACGGCACTGCCATCCCCGTTACGGTGATCCATGCCGGTCCGTGTTCCGTTCTGCAAAAGAAAGAGGCGGATACCGACGGCTACGAATCCGTGCAACTGGGTTTCGGTGACAAAAAAGAACACCGGGCTAACCGTCCGGAGGCAGGCCACGCCAAAAAAGCGGGGTCGACGCCAAAGTCTTTCGTCCGTGAGATTCGTGGGATGAATCCGGCCGACTATGAGTTGGGCCAGGAAGTGAAAGCGGACCTGTTCAACACAGGTGAATGGGTGGATATCACTGCCACGTCCAAGGGGAAAGGATTTGCCGGTGCTATCAAACGGCATAACCAAGCCCGCGGACCGATGAGCCACGGTTCCCACTACCATCGGGGCCCCGGTTCTTTGGGTGCTGTCGATCCTGCCCGTGTCTTCAAGGGGCAAAAATTGCCCGGACGCATGGGCCACGACAAAGTGACCATTCAAAACCTGCAGGTGGTCCAGGTAGATTCGGAGAAAAACCTGCTCCTGATCAAAGGGTCCATTCCGGGTCCGAAAAACAGTTATGTTGTCATCCAATCTGCGGTGAAAGCCGCACAGTAATGTCAACGGGAAGGGAGGAGACGACATGCCGAAAGTAAGTGTACTGGATATGAACGGTAGCCAGGTGGGCGAGTTGGAATTATCCGATTCCGTCTTCGGAATTGAGCCCAACGCATCGGTTCTGCACGATGCTGTTGTGATGCAACAGGCATCTCAACGTCGCGGATCCCATGCCGTGAAAAACCGTGCCGCTGTCCAGGGTGGCGGACGGAAGCCCTGGAAACAGAAAGGGACGGGACGTGCCCGCCATGGCAGTATCCGTTCCCCGATCTGGGTCGGTGGTGGTGTGGCCTTCGGTCCGACACCCCGTAGCTACAGCTATAAACTGCCGAAAAAGGTGCGCCGACTGGCGATTCGCTCTGCGCTATCGTCCAAGATCAAAGCAGATGAACTGGTCGTACTGGACCAACTGACACTGGAACAGCCGAAAACCAAGGAGATGGTGAAAGTCCTCTCCAACCTCCAGGCAGACCGCAAAGCGTTGGTCGTCGGCAGTGGGTATGACGAAAATGTGGTTCTGTCTGCACGGAATATCCCCGGAGTCAAGTTTATCGATGCCCAAGGGTTGAACGTGCTGGACGTGTTGAACCACGATAAACTGATCATCACTCGGGATGCGGTGTCACGCATAGAGGAGGTGCTCGGGAAATGAAGGATCCCCGCGACATCATCCGGCGCCCGGTGGTGACGGAGAAGACCACGGATCTGATGGAAGACAACAAATATGTCTTCGAAGTGGATCTCAAGGCCAACAAGACCGAGGTTAAAAACGCGATCGAAAAGATTTTCGATGTCAAGGTAGCCCAAGTGAACACCATGCGGGTGAAAGGGAAGCCGAAGCGCCTCGGCCGTCACGCCGGTCGCACTTCAGACCGAAAAAAAGCGATTGTCAAGTTGACCGAAGACAGCAAGAGCATCGAGCTTTTTGAAGTTTGATCACCTGAAGGAAAAGGAGGGAACCCCATGGGTATCAAGCACTTTAAACCCACGTCGCCCGGACGCCGGCAGATGACGGTCTCCACCTTCGAGGAGATCACCACTGACAAGCCGGAGAAGTCCTTGACGGCTCCCCTGGTCAAAAATGCCGGGCGGAACAATCAGGGACGGATCACCAACCGGCACCAAGGCGGCGGTCACAAACGCAAATACCGGATCATCGATTTCAAACGGAACAAAGATGGCATTCCCGGCAAGGTTGCTACTGTGGAATACGATCCCAACCGTTCTGCCAACATCGCTCTGATCCATTATGCCGATGGTGAAAAACGCTACATCCTGCATCCCAACGGTCTCAAAGTGGGCGATGTGATCATGTCTGGTGTCGATGCCGACATCAAGACTGGAAACGCTCTGCCCTTGGCCAATATTCCGGTAGGTACGGTGATTCACAACATCGAACTGAAACCGGGTGCCGGTGGGAAAATGGTTCGCGCCGCAGGCGGCCAAGCACAGCTTCTCGGTAAAGACGGAGGATATGCTGTAATTCGTCTTTCATCCGGTGAAACCCGGATGGTGCGGATTGAATGCCGGGCCACGATCGGCCAGATCGGAAACCAAGATCATGAACTGCTCAATGTGGGGAAAGCAGGTCGCTCCCGCTGGCAGGGCAAGCGGCCGACGGTTCGCGGTTCGGTGATGAACCCATCTGATCACCCCCATGGTGGTGGTGAAGGTCGCGCTCCGATCGGACGTGTCTCCCCGGTTACTCCCTGGGGCAAACCGACCATCGGTTACAAGACCCGGAAGAAAAACAAGCCGTCTGACAAGTATATTGTCCGTCGCCGGAAAAAGAAGTAATCACATCCCGGAGCGGGAGTTAGAAAGGGGGGTGGATGCATGGGTCGCAGCCTAAAGAAGGGACCTTTCGCAGACGACCATCTGTTGAAGAAAGTACGGGAAATGGGTGACAAGGAGAACAAGAAGGTCATCAAGACTTGGTCTCGTCGTTCCACGATCTTCCCTGAATTCGTCGGACATACTATTGCCGTTCACGATGGTCGAAAACATGTCCCGGTATACATCACTGAAGATATGGTGGGCCACAAGCTGGGTGAATTTGTCGCCACGCGGACTTTCAAGGGTCACGCCGGGGACGACCGGAAAACCCGGAAACGGTAAAGTGACGGAATCTGACAGGTCAGCCAGAGAGGAGGTCAGATGATGGAGGCAGTGAAATCCAAGGCGGTTGCGCGTTACGTGCGGATGTCACCTCGCAAGGTGCGTTTGGTGATCGATCTGATCCGCGGCAAATCTGTGGATGAAGCGCTGGCGATTTTGCGGTTTACCCCCCGTGCCGCCTCACCGATCATCGAGAAGGTGCTGCGGTCGGCGATTGCCAATGCAGAGCACAACTACAGCATGAAACCCGGCGAGCTGGTGGTAGACCAAGCGATGGTGGACGAAGGGCCGACGATGAAACGGTTCCGTCCCCGTGCGCAAGGACGTGCCGGCCGCATCAACAAGCGGACCAGCCATATTACGGTGGTCGTATCTGAAAAATAAGGAGGGATAGAGATTGGGTCAGAAAATAAACCCGGTGGGGCTTCGCGTCGGCATCATCCGTGACTGGGAATCCAAATGGTACGGAGGCAAGGACTACGCCGACATGCTCCATGAAGACATCGAGATCCGTGAATACCTGTTTAAACGCTTGAAGGATGCAGGGATCTCTTCCGTGGAAATTGAACGGGCGGCCAACCGTGTCAACCTGACCATCCACACCGCCAAGCCGGGGATGGTGATCGGAAAAGGCGGCTCTGAGGTGGAAGCTCTGCGCAAAGCGTTGACCAAGATGACCGGCAAGAAGGTTCACATCAATATCGAAGAGATCAAGACGCCTGAGTTGGATGCCCGTCTGGTGGCGGAAAACATCGCTCAACAATTGGAACGCCGGATCTCCTTCCGTCGTGCGATGAAACAGACGATCCAGCGTACTCTGCGCTCCGGTGCCAAAGGGGTTCGCACCCAGGTGAGCGGCCGGTTGGGCGGTGCTGATATCGCACGGACCGAAGGCTACAATGAAGGAACTGTCCCTCTGCACACTCTTCGTGCAGACATCGACTATGGCACTGCGGAAGCCCACACGACCTATGGACGGATTGGAGTGAAAGTGTGGATCTACCGCGGTGAGGTGCTCCCCGCCAAGAAAAAGGGAGATGCGGAAGGAGGCAAGTAACCATGTTAATGCCGAAACGCACGAAGTTTCGTAAGGAACATCGCGGTCGGATGAAAGGCCGGGCCAAAGGCGGAACGGAAGTGGCCTTCGGCGAATACGGTCTGCAAGCGTTGGAGCCTTCCTGGATCACCAACCGGCAGATCGAAGCAGCCCGGATTGCGATGACTCGGTATATGAAACGTGGCGGTAAAGTATGGATCAAAATCTTCCCGGATAAACCCATTACGCAGAAGCCTCTCGAGGTTCGGATGGGTAGCGGGAAAGGCTCTCCTGAAAAATGGGTGGCTGTCGTGAAACCCGGCAAAATTCTGTTTGAGCTGGCCGGTGTACCGGAAGAAGTGGCTCGGGAAGCCATGCGGCTGGCGGCTAACAAGTTGCCGATCAAAACCAAGTTCGTAATTCGAGATGAAGCGGGTGGTACACATGAAAGCTAAAGAGCTGGTAGAAATGACCACCGCCGAGA
>CAUGKZ010000008.1 GCA_959600065.1 uncultured Kroppenstedtia sp.
AGGCCTATGTGGAGGATATGAAGGTGAATCGTGAAGGACTCCAGCAAATCTATGAAAATTATCGTTTGCCAGAGGAAGACCTTCCTTTCTACCAAGGGCTGGCCGGAGAGAAACTGCGAGCTGTCGTCCTGACTGCAGATTGGTGCGGGGATGCCATGATGTGTCTACCCATTCTGAAACGAATCGCCGAGACCGCCGGGATCCAGATGCGGTATCTGATTCGGGATGAGAATCTGGAATTGATGGATCAATACCTGACCAACGGAAAGTCCCGGTCGATTCCGATCTTTGTCTTTTTTGATGACCAAGGGAATGAACGGGCGGTCTGGGGGCCTCGCTCTCCAGAAGTGCAGCAATTAGTGGATGCGATGAATGCCAATCTACCGGCGAAGGAGGCGCCGGACTTCGCCGAGAAACAGAAAGATCTGTACCGTAATTTCAAGAAGCGTTTGTTGGAGGAACCGTCCCTGTGGGAGACGGTCAACCAGAGTGTCCGGGCCCGCTTGCAGGAAAAGTTGGGCTCCTGAGTAGAGGGAGGGAGGATAAATGGGGAAAGAGTCGTTGCACGTGGGATTTATCGGGTTGGGGATCATGGGGCAATCCATGTCCCGCAATCTGCACCGGGCTGGATTTTCCGTCACGGTTTGGAATCGAACGGCCTCCCGGATGGAAGAGGCCAAAGCCTGGGGTGTGAAAACCGCCAGTTCGCCTCGCGAGGTGGCGGCCCAAAGTGATGTAGTGATTACTATGGTGGGAGATACTCCCGATGTTCGGGAAGTGGTGGAAGGACCGGAAGGAGTTCTCGCAGGGGCTCGGGATGGGCTGATCCTGATTGATATGAGTACGATCTCACCGGAAGCCACCCGACAAATGGCTGCTCAGGCGGCTGCAGAAGGGGTAAGGATGCTGGATGCCCCCGTGAGCGGAGGGGATGTAGGCGCCCGGGAAGGGACGTTGTCCATCATGGTTGGGGGAGAGGAAGAAACCTTGGAACAGGTGAAGCCTCTTCTGAAAGCGATGGGAAAAAACCTGGTCCATTGCGGTCCGATCGGGGCGGGTCAGACAGTGAAGGCTTGCAACCAGATCATGTGCGGACTCAACCTGCTGGGAATGGTGGAGGCTCTTTCCTTTGCCAAAAAAGCCGGGGTGGACTTGGAGACGATGATTGAGGTGACCACTCAGGGGGCTGCTGGTTCCTGGGCCCTTACGAATCTAGCCCCCCGAGTGATAAAAGGGGACTTGGACCCCGGCTTCTCTGTCCGCTTTCAACAGAAGGATCTGCGGATCGTGTTGGAGGAGGCGGATCGGATGGATCTCCCGCTCCTGGGAACTGCCCAGGTGAATCAACTTCTCCGTTCGGTTCAGGCTTACGGCGGGGAGGAGGATGGCACGCAGGCCTTGGTTCAGGTCATGGAAAGGTTGGGCCGTGTCCAGGTGACACCCCAAGAATAAGCAAATAAAGGTAGCCGATCCAAGGCTACCTTTATTTCGTCGGACTTTGGTCTTAGGAGAATAGGCTCTCCCAGCCCATTTACGAATGTAGGTTAAAAATATAGAATGGTACATGCATTCTATAGATCGTCATTGATCACAGTGCAGGAGAAACCTTTATGGACACTGTATTGAAAGAAGGAGAAGCTTCCTTATCCCGAAAAGAAAAATATAAATGGAAAAAATACGGAGGCTACCATCCGGTTGTATGGATCTTGCTCCTGGGGACGGCGATGACCCGGATCGCCTCTTTTATGAGCCTTCCTTTTCTCGTGATTCACCTTTCCGAGAATCTGAAGATGGACTCCTTATCTGTCGGCTTAACCTTGGGAGCGGCAGGATTGACTGGAGCCTTAGGGAGCTTTGTCGGAGGTTATCTGTCCGACCGCTGGGGGCGCAAGCTGATCCTGCTCACCTCTTTGTTTGTGTGGACGGGAACTTTTCTCGGATTCTCCCTTGGGAAGACTTTTCTGCACTTTTTTATTTTGAATGCTCTCAATGGGTTATGCCGGGCATTTTTTGAAACGACTTCCCAAGCTTTGATGTCCGATATTTCGACCCCGGAGAAGCGGTTGAAGATTTTTGGTTATCGTTATGTCGCCGTCAATATCGGGATGGTGGCAGGACCGATGCTGGGGGCTATTCTCTTTCAAGTGATGGGGATGCGGATCTTTGTCTATACCGCAGTGATCTATCTTATTTATTTTCTAGCTCTCTACCAGGTGTTTATCATATTTCGCAAGGATCTTCAGCCTCAGTCGGAAGAGCGGGTTCGCTTTGCTGAATGTATCGGTGTGATTCGCAAGGATCGCTCCCTGGGCTACTTTGTACTTGCAGGGATCCTGTTCTTTACAACCTTTTCTCAGATTGAATCCACTCTTCCGATTCATCTGGGCGGGTTGGGCAAAGATGCGGAGCTATTCGCCCTGCTGTTGACGATCAACGCTGTGGTAGTCATCCTGATGCAATACCCCATGAACCGTTGGGCAGGGAAGAAAAGTGTGCTGACCGGCTTAGTGGCGGGAAGCGTCCTGTGTTTCACCGGTTATTTATTTTTCGGTGTCGGGGACAGCAACATCCTTTTTATTTTGGGGATTGTGTTGCTGACCTTGGGTGAGACGCTTGTTTTTCCTGTTTCCAGTCTATTTATCGACCGGATTGCCGATGAGCGGATGCGGGGGGTCTATTACGGTGCCAACGGATTCGGACAGTTGGGCCTTTTTATCGGTCCCCTCCTGGGAGGTTGGTTGTTGGATGTTGTCGGCGGGAGCGGACTTTGGTTATTGATGGGTTTGCTGATGATCTATGCTTTGTTCTTTTACGCGATGGGCTACCGCATTTTCGAACAAAAGCAGAAAGTGACCCTGCTGGAGATTGTGCGAAGAGTACTACTCGATCTGCGATTGCTCTTTCCCATCAAACGAATAGTGAAGATGATGCCCCCCTTGCTACTGCTGGCGGTCTTTACTGTATTCATCTCCGATCAATGGGTTAGCCGGGCACTCGCCAATCCACCCCGGACGGATGCCGTCAATATTCGGATCCAGGAAGAGGACTCCCTGTTTAAAATCGGACAGGAGTTGAAAAAAAACGGGGTGATCAGCAACGAATGGCTGTTCCCGATGTATGGGATCCGATACACACTGCAAGAGCAAGCTCACTTTGAGCCTGGCACCTATCAGATTCAACCCGATATGGATCTGAAAAGTGTGATGAAGACGATGACCCGTGGTACTTGGACGGTGGTGATCCCGGAGGGGTCCACAGTTCGGGAGATGGGACTGGTGTTGAAATACCATGGAATCTCCGAAAAAGAGTGGACCCGAGCCGTCAACAGTGAGGTTTATGATTACTCTTTTCTCGATTCCATCCCGAAGGACCGTCCCTACCGTCTGGAAGGATATCTGGCACCGGGCCGTTATGAATTCAACAAAGATGCCGATGCGAAAGAGGTGGTTGAGGCGATGTTGAGCCGTTTTGACGAGAGCCTCACTCCAACCATTCAGGCGGAGTTGAAACAGAACCAGCTGAGTGTCGATTACTGGGTCACTGTGGCTGCACTGATTGAAAAGGATGAACCGGATCCCGATAAAAAATCGGAGGTGGCCAAGGACTTCAAGGAGCGGCTTCGGCGTGGTGTTCCTTTGGGAGTACGTACCCTGCCAGCACCCTATGGAGAGCTCTATGATTACCAGGTCTGGGTGCATCAAGGGTTGCCACCAGGTCCTGTGAGCAACCCCGGTTCCGCTTCTCTGGAGGCCGCCCTCTTTTTCATCGATCCCAATCACCAAGAATCTTCGCCAGGGGAGACAGAGCAGAGCCAACCGGACTCCAATGGATCTCCGGAAACACCCTAGTGCCCCTTCAGGCAATTTTGATCTTGTTTTTCAGCAAAGCGGGGGCGGGATGGTGGGGCAGTTCCGATCTCTTGCAAAGAGCGCATAGCGAGACCGGGAACGGAGTGACCTTGGCGAGACTTGTGCCCTATGGGTACAAAGGCGAATCAAATCCCCACCATCCGTGCCCATCTGTGACTTTCCACACAATGTTCGCTGAGGGGGCACTAGTACTCCTCCGGGCAACCTTAATCTTATTTTTCAGCGGGTGGGAACAGGCAGGTGAGGCGACTCCAATCTCTTACAAAGAGAGCAAAGGCTATTCGTCTCCTCACTATCCGTGCCCATCTGTGACTTTCCGCACAATGATTACTGAGGGGGTACGAGTGGTATATAAATCCCTCGTTACCTGTGGTGGTTTCTCTTTGAGACAGAAACTGGAGAGGCGCTGTCTCTTGAAAGGATCTACAGGCCCTGAGCTGAGGTTGGAGAGGCTCGTGATGGAACTTTTCATCATCTGGGAGTGGTTTGAAACCGGGCGAAAAGCAAAGGCCCCCGAGCCTGAGTGTGAAGGGTTCCACCTTCCACTCAGATGAGGGCACGTGTCATGTGTATGAACCGTCGGGATGACTTCCCCGGCGTTTTTTTATAATTCAGGGTGGGGGAGCAGAGAGACCCTATCTGATAGATGCAAAGGTGCATCCAAGTTCCGCTCTCTGATAGATCCGACGCGCCTAGAACCACTTTTTTCGACTTAGGCCCCTACATAGCGGGCCACCAGGGAGCGGGCCAATTGCAGGTCGTCGGTACCCTGCACCAGAATCCGACCATCAGGGAAGAGGATCAGCCGATGAGCCGCATCTACTTGGGCTCGGAGCAGGAAGCGGTTCCGCTCCACTTGGCCCACAGCGGAGAGAACCGTCTCCAGACGGTCGAGATCCAGAGGGTGGGGACGGCCGGGAGAGATCTGCACCGTGTCCCGTCCGCACAGGGAGACCGCCGTCTCTCCACTCCCGCCGCCCTCTAAATGTTCAAACTGGTGCTGACCACAGGCGGGGCAGTCCCTACGCTTGCGCTTCTCCACGCCGAAGGCAGCTTCGTGGTTGGACCACAGATCAAAGTGGCGGAGACGACCATCCAGCGCATCCACATCCCCTACCAACAGTTTGATGGCTTCGGTGGCCTGAAAAGCGGTTACCATCTGGACCGCCGGGCCAATCACACCGACGGTGTCACAGGTTTCCCCTGATCCGGGGGTGGAGCTTTCTGGGAATAGACAGCGAAGGCAGGGGGTGTTTCCGGGACGGATAGTGAATGTCATCCCCCGGGAGCTGACGACACCTCCATAAATCCAGGGAATTCCATGCTTCACACTGACATCATTTACGAGATAGCGGAGGGCGAAGTTGTCCGATCCGTCCAGAATCAGGTCTACACCTGTGAGCAGTTCTTCCGCATTATCCGCCGTCACATCGGCGATATGGGCCTCCAGTTCCACTTGGGAATGGATAGCCGCCAGTTTCGCTTTGGCGGCGATGGCCTTGGGAATCCCTTGGTCTGCATCGGACTCATCGAAGAGCATCTGGCGTTGCAAGTTGCTCGTCTCTACAAAATCCCGATCGATCAGTCGTACATATCCCACTCCGGCTCGCACCATGTGATGGGATAGTGAGGTTCCCAGTGCGCCTAATCCCACCACGGCGACCCGGGAGAGAGCCAGTCGCTGTTGGCCTTCTTCCCCGATGGGTGGAAACAGGATTTGTCGAGAGTAGCGGCTTGGGTCGAGCATGGATGGAATTTCCTCCTTTTATGTTACTCGGGATTGGGACGGATGGCTCCGGAAATCACCGAAACTGTGATAAAATAATAAATAAACGGGCAAGGATTTTTTGGACGGGAGGATCCGTGGATCAAGTGTCCCTTTCCCCAGGAGACGCAGGGCTCTTTTTTTGACGGGGATCCCAGGGACCGGTCTGCGCCCCTTTCCATTGGGAGCCATCTTCCCATATTTCCTTTTTCCAGATGGGTACGGTCTCTTTGAGGCGTTCGATGGCGTAGCGGCCAGCTGCAAATGATTCATCCCGGTGGGGAGAGGCGACGGTGATCAAGACACTGATCTCCCCGATCGCCAATTTCCCAGTCCGGTGGCCCATGGCGACACGAACTTCAGGCCACTGGTGCCGGATCTCCCCCACGATTTCCTTCATTTTCAGTCGGGCCATCGGAGCGTAAGCCTCATATTCCAAGGCCACCGTTTTTTGCCCGTGGGTATACTCCCGCACGATTCCGGCGAAGGTGAGCACAGCCCCCGCCCAAGGGTTGGAAACGGCACGGATCAGGCGGTCGGCGGAGAGGGGTTCCTCTGTGATGAAGAGAAGCGGAGCTGATTGATTCTCCTCTCCCCCACTGACCGGGGGGATCAGGGCGATTTCATCGCCGGAACGAATGACTTGATCTCCCTCGGCGTAATCTTGGTTCAGAGCGATTACGGAGTGCCGGATCAGGTCTGCGGCATGGGGGTATTCTGTGGTTAATTGATCGATCAGCCTTTGGACGGTGGCCTTTTCAGGAAGATCCAACTTGAGGTCGCGTTTACCGACGGCCTCAGCGACTCCAGCAAACAACAGCACATGGATTTGCATGAACTGTGGCATAAAAGTACGCCTTTCCTCCTTTCATTTCGGGAAAATCGAATGTGTTCCCGTTGTAATGGATTTAACTTTAGAGTATCGAAAAATAGAGAAAGAAGCCAGACGGGAAAGTCGTCCGCAGGAAGGGGAAGTGGGATCCATGGAAAAGGAACAGGAGATTACCTGTCTGCTCTTCGACTTGATCGTCAAACAACTGGAAGGGATGTCGGAACAGAATCGAGCCATCCGTCGGGTGGAAGTGATCGATTCGTCTCTGGAACTTACTATGAAAACAGGCGAAGAATACCGAATCGATATCAACCGGGTGCATCTGCCCGAGGAAGAGAAGGGGCGGGTTACGCGGATGAACCGACCGCAGGAGGACCGAGAGAAGCGAATCGCCGAGGAAGATTGGGCCAGATTGGTCCAGAGCTGTGATACCGTGATTCAATTCCTGGAGTACGACAAACAAAAGATGGAGGAGCTGGCCACGCTGCTTCCGGACTTCCCTTGGGAAAAGCGTTCCCTGATGATCGAAGAGATCCTGAAACATCTCCGGGCATCCCTGGCCAGGGTGTCGGAACGGGAGTGAAAAGGGATTATAAATTCGCTTTCACGGTTGCATGGACAAAGGGCAGATACTATACTTGGGACAGGAAAACATCTCCAAAGGAGGGGAAACCTTTATGGAAACCAGTGTCAGCCGCAGCCAGACGGGTCTGATGACCCGGGTTTTTTCCTGGATGTTTGCGGGTCTCTCTTTGACCGGGATCATCTCATATTTGCTGATCTCTGATAGTGGGGCGGTCCAATACTTCTATCAGCATTCCGGGGTTCTGTTTGGATTAATGATTGGCGAACTGATCCTTGTCTTTTTCCTGGCGGCTCGTGTCCATAAAATGGCGGCAGGAACAGCTACCTTCTGCTTTTTCCTATATGCCGCTCTCAACGGAGTGACGCTGTCTCCGTTGCTATATGTGTATACGCCAGTATCGATTACCCAAGTCTTCTTTATTACGGCAGGGATGTTCGGGGTGTTCGCGCTTTACGGGGCGGTGACGAAGCGGGATCTCTCCAAGCTGGGAAACATCCTGTTCATGGCTGTGATCGGCCTGATCATCGCCTCCATCGTCAACTGGTTTATGCAGAGTTCTGCGTTGTACTGGGCGATCTCCTATCTGGGTGTCATCATCTTTTGCGGGCTGACGGCCTTCGATATTCAGAAGATCAAAGGGATTCAGGATGAAAACATGGATGAGGATACCCACACCAAAACGGCGATTATGGGAGCGCTGGCCCTCTATCTTGATTTCATCAACATGTTTATCTATCTGCTCCGCATCCTGGGCAATCGGGATTGACTAGTGCCCCTTCAGGCAACTTTGATCTTGTTTTTCAGCAAGGCGGGGGCGGGATGGTGGGGCGGCTCCGATCTCTTGCAAAGAGCGCAAAGGCGAATCAAATCCCCACCATCCCATCTGTGATTTTCCACCCCACCGTTGGTTGGGTCCGCCGACCGGGTCCATGCGAGGAATATAGCAAGTTTTATGCAGCAGTCACCTCTCCGATCGGCCATCGAAGAGAGACTGCTGATTTTTTCTGATTTTATCTATACACTTAAATTTCGGTCAAAAAGTATACGATTGGATCGTCAACAAACGAACTGTCTTTCCCACCGGAAATTGTGGGGACGAGACAATTTGCCAAGTATCCTCTAATACAAAAAATGAAGTAAGATAAAACCTTGTCAGTGGCAAAGGTTAATAAAAAGACAGGGCTGTTGATTAACCAAAAAATGGGCGGTGGAGGGAGTCGTGTACTACCAAAGTGACCTTTGCGCTACGGGCACTACAATCCAAAGGAGCTGAAGCTCTAGATTAAGGTTGCACCACAGGCACTAAATCTCGATAGCAAGGTTGCCATCCTACCCAGTGGAGAAGTCTTACGAGAGGGCGTTTAGGGGCAACCTCTTCCCTGTGTTGCTTCCGTAAGGCTTTGCCCCTGCCCGATGGTCAGATTTGGAGTGGCCAGTTTTCACTTCTCTGCCGGATGGCAACGGTTGCGTGGGTGAACACGATCTCCCCACCCAAAATAAGGCTAATCAACAGCCCTGTAGCTTTATATATAAATGTGAGGCGCCTGCTCTTATCTGGATAGCCCCCTTAACCGATTGAAGGTTGAGGGGGCTAAATTCATCCAAGCTGATCACCTGACGTCTTTCGATGAAGCTGTAATCTGCCCATTTCGTTTTTTTGCAGTACAACAGTTATTCCAATTTTAAATTAGCGATGTACAATCATGGATTGTCCAAAAGCCACAAAGGAGGGAAGGAAACCTTCTTTTCTCATCACAAGCGAGGCGAACAATCCTCCTTAACTGCCGCACCCATGATTCTTCTTCTAGGTGTTGAATAGTTCTCTTTTTATCTATCTCGTCTTCTTCTTTCGTACATTAGATCGGCTATATGTTGATCTCACTCCGCCATCGAATTGAAAATATTTAAGACCCACTTGAATTTAGTCACGGCGGTGTCCGACTTGGTTTAGCCAACAAACGCTCCCGTGTTCCGTTCCCACAAAGCAATCGTAGCAATATTGAGGTGATTAACCGATATTGAAAATCATTTAAATTTTCCTTGATTTATACAAGTAAATGGAAGAGCCAATGCTCTGAAAAAACATGACCAACATCACAAAATAGATAAAGTACTGAGGCAATAGTACATCAAAAATCGCAACTAAGACTACACCTATGATAATACCATAGGATAAAATGGTGTAGGAAAGAGCCTTCGACTTATAAATCAGTAATTGTCCCCGTTCGTCTTTTGATTCTTGTTTACTTTCAAACCATGCCTTGTATGATTCACTCACAATGACTGTACCCGCCACAAAAGAATAACCCATTCAAGAATTTCCACTATTGAGTCTCCTCCTCATAATTAAATATAGACGTCAGGGTTTTGTTAAAAGCATGAGAGATCTTGAAAGCCAAGATCAATGAAGGATTGTACTTATTCTTCTCGAAGGAAAAACCGAGAAAGTGGGGAAAAAGTTTTCGCTTAAAGTCTATAAGGCAACTTGGGAACACTCCTATGGTGAACAGACCACCTTTACAGACCACCATGTCTACTTCTACAAATACGATTCCAAGACCAAGAAACATACGATAGAAACCTACGATTTGAAAACCGGCCATTTGCAAAAGCGACAGGAAATCAAAGGAATCACGGAGATGTTGCCAAGACGGGTGCGGTTTCAATCCTATGATTTCATGGTGTTGCAAGAGTCGTGATCCATCGGGAATTTTTCTCCCGATCGTACTGGAGATGGACAGAGGAAGACCACCTCGGGAGCTTATCACCTACAGGTGGTCTTCCTCTGTTTACAGCGCTTCTACCACCTCGCGCAGAATGCGGGCAAATTCCTGCCGCTCTGCTGGAGTTCCTACACTGACACGCAGGCAGCGGTTGAGGGGAGCGACGCCAGGGACACGAATGAAGACTCCCCGCTGCCAGAGGGCCTCTTGAATGGCGGCGGCGCGGTGAGCCTCCCCCGTGTCGATGGCGACGAAGTTGGTGGCGGAGGGATAGGCGGTCCAGCCCAGCTCTTCGGTCAAGGCTTCATACTCCCGGCGGCCCGCAGCTACTTCCTTTACCACCTGTTGGACAAAGAGATCATCCTTCAGGGCAGCCAGGGCACCTGCCTGAGCGATCCGGCTTACGCCAAAGTGGTTGCGGATCTTGTCAAAAGCAGTGATGATCTCTTCCGAGGCAAAGGCGTAGCCGACGCGCAAGCCCGCCATGCCATAGGCCTTGGAGAAGGTTCGTGTCCGGATCACTCCCGAATCCGCAGGATCCAGGGGGAGATGGGCGGCTTCAGGAGCGAATTCAAGATAGGCTTCATCCAGGAGAAGCAGACAATCGGTGGGGAGCTGCTGGCGAAACTCCTTCAGTTCGGCGGCGGTGAACCAGGTTCCCGTCGGGTTGTCCGGATGAGCCAGATAGAGGATACGGGAGCCGGTGGCACGGGCGGTCTCCACCAGGGCATCCAGGTCATTTTTTCCTTCTCGGTAGGGAACCTGGTGCAGACGGCCTCCAAATCCTTGCACGTGATAATGAAAGGTAGGGTAGCTGCCGAGGGAGGCAGTGACCGAGTCGCCGGGGTTGAGGAAGACCCGGGTGATCCAACCCAGCAGTTCATCGATGCCACTGGCCACGGCGATCCTTTTGGTTGGGATGCCGTTGCGAGCCGCCAGCTCCTCCTTCAAATCAAAGCTGAGTGCGTCTCCGTACAAATAATTCTCCTCCAGTGAGTTCTCCATCGCTTTCCGGGCCAAGGGGGACATGCCGAAGCTGCTTTCGTTGGCCCCCAGCCGAAGACGAACCTGGACTCCAGTTCTCCGCTCCATCTCCTCAGGTGGAACAAAGGGTACCGCTGCAGGAAGATCGGCGACAATCTGGGAAAAAGGAGGTGGTTGCTCCGCCATGTCAGATCCCTCCAGGTGATGATGTGATTATAATACTTCTGGATTCTACGGTACCAAAGATTGAGTTGGATTCCCATCTTTTTTGCCAGCAGTGGGCGGATTCCGCCTCGACAGGGAGGGAAGACAGGTGCTATGCTGGTTTTGCGGCGAATATTCTGAAGGTGAATGGAATCATCAAGGGGAGGATTCTTTGCAGAAGTATAGATTGGATTCCATATCTCGAAGAGAAGCACTCCACTGTCTGCTGGATGCGGTCACCTTCCATCCTCGGAGGGAGATCATTCCTGTCTCCGATGCTCGAGGGCGGGTGACGGCGGAGCCGGTGGTGGCCCAGAGTTCGATGCCACCCCACCCGGCGGCGGCGATGGACGGGATTGCTCTCCGGTCGCAGGTGACTCAGGGGGCTTCTCCGACCCACCCCCTCCGTCTCCAGGAGGGAAGAGATTTTTCATATATCAATACCGGGGACCCATTGCCGGAACATGCGGACAGTGTGGTGATGATCGAAAAAGTGAAACTCCTGGACCGGGGAGAAGTGGAGCTGGTCGAACCGGCTCATCCCTGGAAACATGTGCGACAACCGGGGGAGGATGTAGCCCCAGGGGAAGTGGTGTTGTCGTCGGGTCACCAGATTCGCCCGGTGGATCAAGGAGCGTTGCTGGCAGCGGGAGTGAAGCAGTTGAGCGTTTTGCGTCCGCCACGAGTAGCGATCCTCCCCACCGGCTCGGAAATGGTCCCTCCGGGACTTCCCTTGGAACTGGGACAGTTGCGGGAGTTCAACAGCACGGTGTTGGCAGGATTTCTGGAGGAGTGTGGTGCGGAGCCGGACCGCTGGGGAGTGGTGCCAGATCGGGAAGAAGCACTCCGGGAGGCCTTGCTGAGTGCGGCGGATCGATACGACATCCTGGTGGTGAATGCCGGTTCTTCCGCTGGTAGCAAGGACTTTACTCCACAGGTGTTAGGGCAAGTAGGGAAAGTCCTTCTCCATGGAGTGACCACCCGCCCTGGTCGGCCGGTGGTGCTGGCGAAGATTGGGGAGACGCCGGCGATTGGTCTACCAGGGTATCCGGTATCCGCTTATCTTGCCTTTGACTGGTTTGTCCGTCCCCTGATCCGACATTGGTATCGGCTGGGGGCAGAGACTTCTCCTTCACTCCGTGCGCGGTTGGTTCGGGAGGTGCAGGGAGGAACTGGGGCAGAGGACTTTATTCGGATGCGGGTCGCTCATGTAGAGGGCCAGTATACAGCTTTTCCCCTGGCAAAGGGGAGCGGAGTCACCATGTCGGTGGTCCGAGCGGATGCTTGGCTTCGTCTCCCAGTGGAGACGAAGAGGTTGAAGGCCGGGGAACCAGTGGAACTGGAATGGGTACGGACACCGACGGAGATTGAGCAGACCTTGGTGTTGACAGGTTGTGACGATCCTCTCTTGGATCGAGTCGGCGCTCTGATCCGCCGCATGTTTCCCGGTTGGTCACTCTTTCGAGAGTATACCGGATCGGAGGAGGGCTTGGACCTGTTGCAAAGAGGCGGTTGTCACGCTGTTGCCCTCCCAGGTGATCTTCGACAAGAGCTCCTTCCGGGAATGATCCGACTCCGGGTGGCAGAACGGGAGATGGGCTGGATCACCTCCGCGATGGTTCCCACGCCGATCAGGGGAGTGGAGGATTTAATTCGGTCCGGGCTTCGCCTGATCAACCAACCACCGGGATCCCCCATCCGGGAACGACTGACACAGCTTCTGGATGAACGAGCCGAGGGGAGGCGTCCATCAGGCTGGGAGAGGGCGGAAGGCTCTCACTGGAAGGCGGCGGCTTCTCTGGCTGGAGGAACTGCGGAGGTGACAGTGGGTCCCCGGTCTGTGGCCCAGGCCTTTGAATTGCAATGGAAGCCGGCCTGGCGGGAGCCCTTGGATCTGGTGCTATCCCAATCGGTGGCGGAGAGCGCAGGGGGAAAGGTTCTCACCCGAATTCTGAGTTCCCCGGAATTGCGGGAGATGGCGGCACAGTTGGGGGGATATGACGACTCCCAGGCGGGGGAACTCATCACTTCCTCCCTCAGGATGAATCCCAGGGAAAGCAGGTGGGAGCGATGAGCAAAGAAAACAGGACTTGGAGTGATGCCCTGGGTCGTCCGCTCCGGGATCTTCGCATCTCGGTGACGGACCGATGCAATTTCCGATGCCGCTACTGTATGCCGGCAGAGGTGTTCGGCCCGGATTATCCTTTTTTGCCACGAGAAGAGCTACTCACCTTTGAGGAAATTCTACGCTTGGTTCAGTTGTTTGCCACCGGGGGAGTAGAGAAGGTGCGGATCACTGGCGGGGAGCCTTTGCTACGTCGAGACCTGCCCCAGTTGGTGAAGATGGTGAAAGGAGTGGAGGGAATCCGGGACGTGGCATTAACCACCAATGCCTCCCTCCTCACCCGACAGGCCCAACCCCTGAAGGAGGCGGGGTTGGATCGGGTCAATATCAGTCTGGATGCCTTGGACCCTCAGGTGTTTGCGCAAATGAACGGTCATCGCTCGGATGTGCGCAGAGTGTTGGCGGGAATTGAGGCGGCGGAGGCCGCAGGGTTGAAGGTGAAGGTGAATATGGTGGTGCAAAAAGGGGTGAATGAGGATCAGATTTTGCCCATGGCCCGCTATTTCCGGGAGCAGGGATCGATCCTTCGTTTTATTGAATTTATGGATGTGGGCAACAGCAACGGTTGGGATCTGAAACAGGTGGTCTCCAAGCGGGAGATTTTGGAAAGGATCCACCAAGAGATGCCCCTGGAGAAAATAGAGCCCAATTATTACGGGGAAGTGGCGGATCGCTATCGCTACCAAGGCGGTGAGGAGGAGATCGGGGTGATCGCGTCTGTGACAGACACCTTCTGCTCCAGCTGCACCCGTGCCCGCCTGTCAGCGGATGGCCGCCTATACACTTGTCTGTTCGCCACAGAGGGAACCGATCTGCGGGAGCTATTGCGAGGGGGAGCTGGGGAGGAAGAGCTGTTGAACCGGATCCAGGGGGTCTGGTCCCGGCGACAGGATCGGTATTCCGATGAGCGACACACCTTAACAGAGGACTTGCCCCGCAAACAAAAAGTAGAGATGTCTTTTATCGGAGGCTAACAGGAGGCGATTGCTTGGCTGATTTTACTCATTTTAACGAACAAGGACGGGCGCGGATGGTGGATGTATCGGAAAAGGAAGTGACCCGCCGCACTGCCGTCGCCCGAGCCCGGATCCGGATGTGTCCCCAGACGCTCCAGAAAATCCGGCAAGGAGAAATTCACAAGGGAAATGTGCTAGCAGTGGCCCAAGTGGCGGGCATCATGGCTGCGAAAAAAGCCTGGGATCTGATCCCTATGTGCCATCCCATTCCGCTTAAAGGTGCCGACATCCGCTTCCGTGAAGAAGGGGACAGCTTGTTGGTGGTGGAGGCGGAGACGAAAACCGACCATGTGACAGGGGTGGAGATGGAGGCGCTGACTGCTGTCAGTATCGCTTCCCTTACCATCTATGATATGTGCAAGTCCCTCGACAAGTCCATGGTGGTGGAGGAAACCTGTCT